>NZ_JBEYZW010000026.1:0-91474 GCF_040646215.1 Streptomyces sp. NPDC046215
CTCCTCAATCGCCGGACGGGCTGAATAGCCCGTCCGGCGATTGAGGACAAGGCACAGCAGCCCGTCCGGCGATTGAGGACACCGCCGCGCAGCGGTGGTGCACCCCCACCCCCCCGCCGGCTTCAGACGCGCCGCCGCACCGTGTACGCCACCCCCGTCTCCGCCGGCCGCTCGCCCACGTACTCCTGCTCGCGCATCGCGCACCACGCCGGGATGTCCAGGCGCGCCGCCTCGTCGTCGGACAGCACCGTCACCAGGCCGCCCACCGGCACCTCGCCGATGACCTTCGCCAGCTCGATGACGGGGATCGGGCACCGCTTGCCGAGCGAGTCGACGACCAGCTCCGCGCCGGCCTGTGCCGCGGCCTCCGACGGGGCGGGCCCCGAGGGCGCGCCCAGCTGTTCGCGCACCGAGGCCACCACCCCGGGCAGGACGTCGAGGAAGCCCGTCACGTCCTCCCGGGTCGTCCCTCGCGGCAGGGACACGCGGACGTTGCCCTCCGACAGCACCCCCATCGCGCGCAGCACATGGCTGGGACGCAGGGTGCTGGAGGTGCACGACGAGCCCGACGAGACGGAGAACCCGGCCCGGTCCAGGGCGTGCAGCAGCGTCTCGCCGTCGACGTACAGACACGAGAAGGTGACCAGGTGCGGCAGTCGCCGCACCGGGTCGCCGACGACCTCCACCTCCGGGACCAGCCGCGGCACCCGCGCCCGGATCAGCTCCACCAGCTCCCGCAGCCGGGCCGCCTCGGCCGCCGCCTCCTGCCGCACGGCCCGCAGCGACGCCGCGGCCGCCACGACCGCCGGCAGGTCCGGGAAGCCGGGCGCCCGGCCCGACTCCCGCTCGTCCGCCGGGCCCTGGGCCGCGTACCGCACCCCCTTGCGCACCGCCAGCAGTCCCACCCCGGACGGCCCGCCCCACTTGTGGGCACTGGCCGCGAGCAGCGACCAGCCGCCCTCGACCGGCCCCCAGCCGAGCGACTGCGCGGCGTCCACCAGCAGCGGGACCCCCGCGGCCCGGCACTCCTCGGCCACCTCCGCGACCGGCTGCGCGGTGCCCACCTCGTGGTTGGCGGACTGCAGCGCCGCCAGCGCGGTGTCCGGGCGCAGCGCCGCCGCGTACCCGCCGGGCGCCACGCGGCCCGTGCGGTCCACGGCCACCTCCGTGAAGGTGCCCCCGGCGGCTTCGAGGGCGGCCGCCGACTGCAGGACGGCGGAGTGCTCCACGGCCGACACGACCAGATGGCGGCCGACGCGCCGACGGCCCGAGAGGGCGCCGGCGATGCCGTCGTGCAGTGCGCGGGTACCCGAAGGGGTGAACACCAGCTCGTCCGGGCGGCAGCCGACCGCCTCGGCCGCGGCCTCGCGGGCGGCGTCCAGCAGGAGCCGGGCGCGCCGGCCCTCGCGGTAGAGCCGGGCGGGGTCCGCCCAGCCCTCGTCCAGGGAGGCCAGCAGCGCCTGGCGGGCGACGGGGTGCAGGGGGGCGGCGGACGCGGCGTCGAAGTAGGGCACGGAAGAACGCTAGCGCCCCCCGACCGCGCAGGTCGGCGCCGGTCTGACGGTCCTCCAGATGGCCCCCGGAGCCCCGTATTCCATCCCTTCGGGGTGTGACCCGGCGCGTTGGGCACCCTCCCCGCGCGACCCCAAATAGCGTCCAGTAGGGTTTGGTCCGCATAAACATCCAAACCCCTGCCCGCAGCGGGCCGGCGACCGACCAGCGAGACGGCCGCAGCCGGCCGCACGGGCGAGACTCTCGGGAAGGCGCTACGTGAGTCCCAACGGCTCCGACCGCTCGTCGCGGCGCCCGGTGCGGCGGAAGCTGCTGCAGGCGCTGGCCGCGGGCGCTGTCCTGGCGACCGCCTCCGGTTGCACATATAAGGACTTCCCCCGCCTCGGAATGCCCACTCCTGTCACGGAAGAGGCACCGAGGATCCTCTCCCTGTGGCAGGGCTCTTGGGCCGCCGCCCTCGTGGTCGGCGTCCTGGTATGGGGCCTGATCATCTGGAGCGTCATCTTCCACCGGCGAAGCCGGTCCAAGGTGCAGGTTCCCCCGCAGACCCGGTACAACATGCCCATCGAGGCGCTGTACACCGCGGTCCCGATCATCATCGTGTCGGTGCTCTTCTACTTCACCGCGCGTGATGAGAACAAGCTCCTGACCAACCCGGAGAAGCCGCAGCACGTCATCAACGTGGTGGGCTTCCAGTGGAGCTGGGCCTTCAACTACATGGAGAACGTCGACGGCAACGCCGCGACACCGGCGAAGCCGCTCCGTGAGAACAAGGAGCTCGACGCGGTTCCCGACCGGTTCCTCAAGAAGGCACCGCAGGGCGCGGAGGGCGTGTACGACATCGGCATCCCCGGTACGCGCAACCCGCAGAACAACAACCCGGGCCCCACGCTCTGGCTCCCCAAGGGTGAGACGGTCCAGTTCGTCCTCACCTCGCGGGATGTCATCCACTCCTTCTGGGTGGTGCCGTTCCTGATGAAGCAGGACGTCATCCCGGGGCACACCAACAGCTTCACGGTGACCCCGAACAAGGAGGGCACCTTCATGGGCAAGTGCGCCGAGCTCTGCGGCCAGGACCACTCCCGGATGCTCTTCAACGTCAAGGTCGTCTCCCCCGAGCGGTACCAGGAGCACCTGAAGGAGCTGGCGAAGAAGGGCCAGACCGGCTACCAGCCGGCGGGCATCGCGCAGACGGATCACGCGAAGAACGCGGAGACCAAGAACAAGTGAGCATCCTCAACGAACCCCAGGGTGCCGCCGCCGCGACGGCCACGGCAGCACCACCCGTACGCCAGAAGCAACCCGGCAGTACTGTGATCAAGTGGCTCACCACCACCGACCACAAGACGATCGGCACGCTCTACCTGGTCACGTCGTTCGCGTTCTTCTGCATCGGCGGCGTCATGGCGCTCCTGATGCGCGCCGAACTCGCTCGTCCCGGCACGCAGATCATGTCGAACGAGCAGTTCAACCAGGCGTTCACGATGCACGGCACGATCATGCTGCTGATGTTCGCGACGCCCCTGTTCGCCGGTTTCGCCAACTGGATCATGCCGCTGCAGATCGGCGCGCCCGATGTGGCGTTCCCGCGGCTGAACATGTTCGCGTACTGGCTCTACCTCTTCGGCTCGCTGATCGCGGTGGCCGGCTTCCTCACCCCCCAGGGTGCGGCCGACTTCGGCTGGTTCGCCTACTCCCCGCTGTCGGACGCCGTCCGCTCGCCGGGTGTCGGCGCCGACATGTGGATCATGGGTCTGGCCTTCTCCGGCTTCGGCACGATCCTCGGCTCGGTCAACTTCATCACCACGATCATCTGCATGCGCGCCCCGGGCATGACGATGTTCCGCATGCCGATCTTCACCTGGAACGTCCTGCTGACCGGTGTCCTGGTCCTGCTGGCCTTCCCGGTCCTGGCCGCCGCGCTGTTCGCCCTGGAGGCGGACCGTAAATTCGGCGCCCATGTGTTCGACGCGGCCAATGGCGGCGCCCTGCTGTGGCAACACCTCTTCTGGTTCTTCGGCCACCCGGAGGTGTACATCATCGCGCTGCCGTTCTTCGGCATCATCTCCGAGGTCATTCCGGTCTTCTCCCGCAAGCCGATGTTCGGCTACTGGGGCCTGATCGCCGCGACGATCTCGATCGCCGGTCTGTCGGTGACGGTCTGGGCGCACCACATGTACGTCACAGGTGGCGTGCTGTTGCCCTTCTTCTCCTTCATGACCTTCCTGATCGCGGTACCGACCGGTGTGAAGTTCTTCAACTGGATCGGCACCATGTGGAAGGGCTCGCTGTCCTTCGAGACCCCGATGCTCTGGGCCGTCGGCTTCCTGATCACCTTCACCTTCGGTGGTCTGACCGGCGTCATCCTGGCCTCGCCCCCGATGGACTTCCACGTCTCCGACTCGTACTTCGTGGTCGCGCACTTCCACTACGTCATCTTCGGCACCGTGGTGTTCGCGATGTTCTCCGGCTTCCACTTCTGGTGGCCGAAGTTCACGGGCAAGATGCTGGACGAGCGCCTGGGCAAGATCACCTTCTGGACGCTGTTCGTGGGCTTCCACGGCACGTTCCTGGTCCAGCACTGGCTGGGTGCCGAGGGCATGCCGCGCCGTTACGCGGACTACCTGGCCGCCGACGGCTTCACCACGCTGAACACCATCTCGACGATCAGCTCGTTCCTGCTCGGTCTGTCGATGGTGCCGTTCATGTACAACGTCTGGAAGACGGCCAAGTACGGCAAGAAGGTCGAGGTCGACGACCCGTGGGGTTACGGCCGTTCGCTCGAGTGGGCGACCTCCTGCCCGCCGCCGCGGCACAACTTCCTCACCCTCCCGCGGATCCGCAGCGAATCCCCGGCGTTCGACCTGCACCACCCGGAGATCGCGGCGCTGGAGCTCGAGGAGAACCTCGGCGCGTCGGATGAGAAGGCCCTCGCGGGTGGCAAGGAGGCCGGCAAGTGAAGATCCAGGGCAAGATGTTCATCTGGCTCTCCGTCTTCGTGCTCGCCATGGCGATCGTCTATGGCGTGTGGTCGAAGGAGCCGGCCGGTACCACGGCCCTCTTCCTGGCCTTCGGCCTGTGCATCATGGTCGGCTACTACCTGGCGTTCACCGCGCGCCGGGTGGACGCCGGAGCGCAGGACAACAAGGACGCGGACGTCGCCGACGACGCCGGTGAGCTGGGCTTCTTCGCCCCGCACAGCTGGCAGCCGCTGTCCCTGGCCGTCGGTGGCGCGCTCGCTTTCATGGGCGTCGTCTTCGGCTGGTGGCTGATGTACTTCTCGGCCCCGGTCATCCTGATCGGCCTCTTCGGCTGGGTGTTCGAGTTCTACCGCGGTGAGAACCAGAACCAGTAGGTTCGCACGCCGCGCGACGCCGGGCCCCGCACACCGCAAGGTGGGCGGGGCCCGGCCGCGTTCCCGCGGGTCCCGGACGGGCCTGCCGGGGACCCCGGCCGGGCCCCGGCACCCGTTTGCAGCCTTCCCGCAGGCCGTACCCCACGATCCTTCCTACGGTGTGACCATGAGTCACTCTCCTCGAGGCCGCACGGCGCTCGCCGGTGCCCTGCTGCTCGTCCCCCTGGCGATGGGGACCGGCGGGTGCGGCGGCTCGTCCAACCCGCTGGCCGACAAGCCGTACGACGCCACGGGAGAGGTCGCGCTCACCGGCGGTGACGGCCGGAAGGCGGACCCCAGCAAGCCGCTGGAGGTGAAGGCCACCGGCGCGGACCGCATCACCGACGTGACGGCCACGGACGCCGCCGGGCGCTACGTGAAGGGCGAACTCGCCCCCGACGGCTCCAGCTGGCACAGCACCGGCGCGCTGGCCGCCGGCGCCCACTACACGGTGCGGGTGAGCACCGAGGACGGGGAAGGGGCCCAGGGGCGCCGCACGATCGGTTTCGACACCAGCGCGGCCGACCAGCTCCTGCGGGTCGCCTTCGGCCCGCAGAGCGGCACCTACGGCGTGGGACAGCCCGTCACCGCCGAACTCAGCGCCCCCGTCGAGGACCCCGCCGCCCGGGCCGTCGTCGAACGGGCCCTCAAGGTCGACTCACAGCCCGCCGTGGAGGGCGCCTGGCACTGGGTGGACAACCGGACCCTGCACTACCGGCCGAAGGACTACTGGCCCGCCCACGCCACCGTCGAAGTGCGCTCCGGCCTGGACGGCATCAAGGTCACCGGCGGGCTCTACGGAGGCCCCTCCAAGCCCGTGAAGCTCACCACGGGCGACCGGATCGAGGCCATCACGGACGCTTCCGCCCACAGCATGACCGTGCTGCGCAACGGACAGCCGATCCGCTCGATCCCGGTGACCACCGGCAAACCCGGCTACGCCACCCGCAATGGGGTCAAGGTGGTCCTCGGCCGGGAATCCTTCGTACGCATGCGCGGCACCAGCATCGGCATCGCCGAGGGCAGCGACGACTCCTACGACCTGCCCGTCTACTGGGCCACCCGGGTGACCTGGAGCGGTGAGTACGTGCACGCCGCCCCCTGGTCCGAGGGGTCGCAGGGGGCGGAGAACGTCAGCCACGGCTGCACCGGCATGAGCACCGCCAACGCCAAGTGGTTCTTCGACACCGTCAAGCTCGGCGACATCGTCAAGGTCGTCGGCAGCGCCGGTGCGACCATGACGCCGTTCGACAACGGCTTCGGCGACTGGAACATGCCCTGGGCGAAGTGGCGCGAGGGCAGCGCCCTGGCGGCCGGGAAGCGCGACGGGAGCAGCCCCGCCGATGCGGCCCGGCTCCGCCCGCAGCTGTGAGCCCTCAGGCCCCCACGGCGTGCTGCCCCAGGGGCTTGCGGGCCGGTCGCGCGCGCAGCAGGGCGGCCAGGGTGTCCGCGAACACCGCCGGGTCCAGAGGATGGGTCACCGCGGCGTCCGCGCGGCTCCAGGTGGCCAGCCAGGCGTCCTGAGGGCGCCCCATGAGCAGCAGCACCGGCGGGCAGCGGTACACCTCGTCCTTGAGCTGCCTGCACACGCCCATGCCGCCCGCGGGGGCCGTCTCGCCGTCCAGTACGCACACGTCGACCCGGCGCTCCTCCAGGGCGCTCAGAACGGCGGGCAGGGTCGCGCACTCCAGGTACTCCACCGGCGGGACGTCGGCCGCGGGGCGGCGCCCGGCGGCCAGCCGTACCTGCTCGCGGGTGCCCGCGTCATCGCTGTAGACCAGCACCGTGGCGGTCGGCTGCATCGTTCCTCCAGGCTGTTGGGCGGATACGGCTGTGGCTCGGGCGCGGAACGCTCCGCCCCGCGGATGCTACTCCCGCAGCGCCGCGCCCGAGGAGGGTCCGGTTGTGAAGAAGATCGGCCCGATGACCCGTCACCAGCGGTCGGGACACGGCCCGCGGGGGGCTGTGGAAGCTCTGCTTCCCCCCTTTGGGGGACCCCGGCCTTGGGCCGTACGAGCAGGGCATACGGTCTTGACACACCGAACGGCACCCCCCGGAGTGAGCGCGAGATAAGCGACCGACATAATGTCGGTCGTGGCGACAGCAACAGCAGTAGATACCGGGCACGCGCACCCCTCGGTCAATCGGCCGAACCTCACCAGCGTCGGAACCATCATCTGGCTGAGTTCCGAGCTGATGTTCTTCGCGGCCCTCTTCGCGATGTACTTCACCCTCCGTTCGGTGACCGGTACGGACCACTGGAAGGAAATGGCGTCGGCGCTGAACGTTCCGTTCTCAGCGGCCAACACCACGATCCTTGTGCTCTCCTCCCTCACGTGTCAGCTCGGCGTCTTCGCCGCCGAGCGCGGCGACGTGAAGAAGCTGCGCTCGTGGTTCGCGATCACCTTCGTGATGGGTGCCATCTTCATCGGCGGCCAGATCTTCGAGTACACCGAGTTGGTCAAGAACGACGGGCTCTCGCTCTCCTCGGACCCGTACGGCTCGGTGTTCTACCTGACGACCGGCTTCCACGGCCTGCATGTGACGGGCGGACTCATCGCCTTCCTGCTGGTCATGGGCCGGACGTATGCGGCCAAGAGGTTCACCCACCACCAGGCGACAGCGGCGATCGTCGTGTCCTACTACTGGCACTTCGTCGACGTGGTCTGGATCGGGCTCTTCGCCACGATCTACTTGATCAAGTAACTCGAAGGTTTCGGTCCCGTACGGGCCAACAGTCCAGCATCGACGCAGAAGATCCTGACACCGGGGTAATCCGTGAAAAAGCTCTCCGCACGACGACGCCATCCGCTGGCGGCGGTCGTCGTCCTACTCTTCGCGCTGGCGGTAACTGGGGGGCTGTACGCCGCGTTCGCGCCGGCGGACACGGCCAAGGCCGATGACAGCGCCCAGTCTCTTGCCATCGAGGAGGGCAAGAAGCTCTATTCCGTGGGCTGCGCAAGCTGCCACGGCACCGGCGGTCAGGGCACCACCGACGGCCCCAGCCTCGTCGGCGTGGGCGCCGCGGCCGTCGACTTCCAGGTCGCCACCGGTCGCATGCCGCTCCAGCAGCAGGGCGCCCAGGCACCGCGGAAGAAGGCGATCTACACGCAGGCCGAGATCGACCAGCTCGGCGCGTACATCGCCTCGCTCGGCGCCGGTCCCTCGGTTCCGACCAAGGATCAGTACAGCCCCGACGGCGCCGACATCGCCAAGGGCGGGGAGCTCTTCCGTACGAACTGCGCCCAGTGCCACAACTTCACCGGCAAGGGTGGCGCTCTCTCGAACGGCAAGTTCGCCCCGGACCTGCACGACGTCAGTGCCAAGCACATCTACGAGGCCATGCAGACCGGCCCGCAGAACATGCCTTCCTTCCCCGACGGGGTCATGTCGGAGAAGAACAAGAAGGACATCATCGCGTACCTCGACACGGTCAACAGCAGCAAGGCGGAGAGCCCGGGCGGCCTCGAACTGGGTGGGTTCGGCCCGGTCAGTGAAGGTCTGTTCGCCTGGATCTTCGGCCTGGGTGCCCTGATCGCTGCCGCCATCTGGGTCGCTGCCCGGACCGCAAAGGCCAAGAAGTCATGAGTAGCCAAGACATTCCAGAAAAGAACCTGCCGAGCGTGCAGGGCGACGCCCACGACGGCGCCGTGACGCAGCCGGCCGGCGACCCGTTCGCCGACCCGGGCCTGCCGCCCCACGAGCACCGCATCCAGGACCTGGACGAGAAGGCCGCCAAGCGCTCCGAGCGTGCGGTCGCTTTCCTGTTCGTGCTGTCCATGCTGGCCACGGTCGGCTTCATCGCCTCGTACGTGGCCTTCCCGGTCGACAAGATCATTTATGTCTTCCCGATCGGTCACATCAGCGCGCTGAACTTCTCCCTGGGCATGACCCTCGGCGTGGCGCTGTTCTGCATCGGCGCGGGCGCGGTCCACTGGGCCCGCACCCTGATGTCGGACGTGGAGGTCGCCGACGACCGGCACGCCATCGCGGCCGAGCCGGAGGTCAAGGCCAAGGTTCTGGCCGACTTCAAGCAGGGCGCCGAAGAGTCGGCCTTCGGCCGGCGCAAGCTGATCCGCAACACCATGTTCGGCGCGCTGGCCCTGGTGCCGCTCTCCGGTGTGGTGCTGCTGCGCGACCTCGGACCGCTGCCGGGCACCAAGCTCCGCAAGACGGCCTGGGCCCAGGGCAAGATGCTGATCAACCAGAACAGCCTCCAGCCGCTGCGTCCCGAGGACGTCCAGGTCGGCTCCCTCACCTTCGCCATGCCCGAGGGCATGAAGGAGGAGGACCACGACTTCCAGAACGAGATCGCCAAGGCGGCCCTGATGATCGTCCGGCTCCGGCCGGAGGACATCAAGGACAAGAAGGAGCTCGACTGGTCGGTGGACGGCATCGTCGCCTTCTCCAAGATCTGCACGCACGTCGGCTGCCCGATCAGCCTGTACGAGCAGCAGACGCACCACGTGCTCTGCCCGTGCCACCAGTCCACCTTCGACCTCGCCGACGGCGGACGCGTGGTGTTCGGCCCGGCCGGGCACGCCCTTCCGCAGCTGCGGATCAAGGTCAATGACAAGGGCTACCTTGAGGCCATGGGCGACTTCGCCGAGCCCGTCGGTCCTGCCTACTGGGAGCGCGGATGAGTACTGCAAGCACGAATCAGACGGGGGCTCCCGACCAGGACCGCCGCAAGGCGCCCGCCGGCGAGCGGGTAGCCGACTGGGCTGACGGCCGGCTGGGGATCTACACCCTGGCCAAGGCCAACATGCGCAAGATCTTCCCGGACCACTGGTCCTTCATGCTGGGCGAGGTCTGCCTCTACAGCTTCCTGATCATCATCCTCACGGGTGTGTATCTGACGCTGTTCTTCCACCCCAGCATGAACGAGGTCGTCTACCACGGCTCCTACGTCCCCATGCAGGGGATGCGGATGTCCGAGGCGTACAAGTCGACGCTGGACATCAGCTTCGACGTCCGTGGCGGTCTGCTCATCCGGCAGATCCACCACTGGGCGGCGCTGGTCTTCATCGCCGGCATGATCGTGCACATGATGCGCGTCTTCTTCACGGGCGCGTTCCGCAAGCCGCGCGAGGTCAACTGGCTCTTCGGCTTCCTGCTGATGGTGCTGGGCATCTTCACCGGCTTCACCGGCTACTCGCTCCCGGACGACCTGCTCTCCGGCACGGGTGTCCGCATCGCCGACGGCCTGATCCTGTCCGTGCCCATCGTCGGCACGTACATCTCGATGTTCCTGTTCGGCGGGGAGTTCCCGGGCACGGACTTCGTGTCCATGTTCTACTCGATCCACATCCTGCTGCTGCCGGGCATCATGCTGGGTCTGGTGGTCGCCCACCTGATCCTCGTGATCTACCACAAGCACACGCAGTTCCCCGGCCCGGGCCGGACGAACAAGAACGTCGTCGGCATGCCGCTGATGCCGGTCTACATGGCCAAGGCCGGAGGCTTCTTCTTCCTGGTCTTCGGTCTCATCGCGGCCCTCTCGGCGATCGCCACGATCAACCCGGTCTGGGTGCTCGGCCCGTACCGGTCCGACCAGGTCTCCACGAACGCCCAGCCCGACTGGTACCTGGGCATGTCCGAGGGCCTCATCCGCGCCATGCCCGGGTGGGAGATCAACCTGTGGGGCCACACCCTCGTCCTGGGTGTGTTCATCCCGCTGGCGCTCTTCGGAGTGGTCCTGGGCGCCATCGCCATGTACCCCTTCATCGAGTCGTGGGTCACCGGCGACAAGCGCGAACACCACCTGCTGGACCGTCCGCGCAACGCTCCGACCCGCACCGCCTTCGGTGTGGCGTGGATCACCGCGTACATGGTCGGCCTGGTGGGCGGTGGCAACGACCTGTGGGCCACCCACTTCCACCTGTCGCTCAACGCCATCACCTGGTTCGTCCGGATCGGCTTCTTCGTCGGGCCGGTGCTCGCCTTCATCGTCACCAAGCGGATCTGTCTCGGCCTCCAGCGCCGTGACCGGGAGAAGGTGCTGCACGGCCGGGAGTCGGGCATCATCAAGCGCCTGCCGCACGGTGAGTTCGTCGAGATCCACGAGCCGCTCTCGCAGGAGCAGCTGCACACCCTCACGTCGCACAACCAGCCCCAGCCGCTCGAGCTGGAGCCGGTGGTCGACGAGAACGGTGTCCAGCGCAAGGCCGGGACGATGCAGAAGCTCCGCGTGAAGCTCTCCAAGGGCTTCTACGGCGAGGGGTCGCAGATCCCCAAGCCCACCGCGGAGGAATTCCAGGAGATCACCAGCGGGCACGGTCACCACTGACCCGCCGCTGTTACTGACCCGCCACGACGAGGGGCCCACGGGAAAATCCCGTGGGCCCCTCGTGTGTTGTATCCCACGACCCCGGTCCTGACCGGCCTTCATATCACCGGCAGCCGGGGTCAGTTGAGCCTCGAACCTTGATCTCTACTGAGGGATGCAATTAATCTTGGCCATGTTGGCTCGGAGGCTTCCCCCTCGCCCCGAAGCCCTGGCCGGTTCCCCCCTCCCGGCTCTTCTCAGGAGCTCAATCGCTGCCACCCACTGACACCATCCGCTGCTGTGAGCAGCAAGGAAGGGAAAACTGGCATGCTGGATCAGAACGGCGAATTTTCCTTCGACATCGACTCGGCTTTCCGAGCCGACCCCTACCCGGTCTATCGTGAACTCCGCGCGCACCACCCGTTGGTGCGCGGGCCGCTGGGTGCCTGGGCCGTGAGCCGGTACGAGGACTGTGACGCGCTGCTGCGGGACCGCAGAATGGGCAAGGACCTCGGCGATTCCAACTATTTCGCGCAGGTGGCCGGCACGGCGGAGGGGGAGCCCCCGCCATTCCTCGGTGTCGGGGTGGACGGCTGGGACGCCAATTTGTTCCAGTTGCTGGACCCGCCGGAGCACACGAAACTGCGCTCGCTGGTGGGCAAGGCCTTTACGCCGGCCATCATCGATGCCCTGAAGAATTCCGTGGCAGCCACCGTGGACGAACTGCTCGACGGGCTTCCGGAACGTTTTGATGTCATGGACCTGCTGGGTGCGCCGCTGCCCATTCGGGTGCTCGGCGACATGATGGGCATTCCGCGGGAGGATCATGAGGTATTCACCCGCTGGTCCACCGAAATAGCCCATATTCTGGAGCTGGGAGCCGAGCCCTCCGAAGACGTCGCGATCGCCTGCCAGAAGGCCGTCACGGAGTGCACGGACTACTTCACCGACCTGCTCGAGAAGCGCGGCGACCAGGGCGAGGACGACCTGCTGTCCCAGCTGGCCCGCGCCCGGGACTTCGGCGAGGGCCTGACCATACGGCACATCGCCGCGGTCTGTGTGCTGCTGGTGGTGCCCGGCCTGGACACGTTCGCCAACCTGGTGGGGAACGCGGCCGTCCTCTTCGCGCGGCACCCAGAGGTGCTGCCGGGGCTCGCGGCCGAGCCGGAGACGGCGGACGCCGTGCTCGACGAGATCCTGCGCCTGGAGCCCCCGACGCACGCCTCCTGGCGCGTCGCCATCGAGCCCCTCGAACTGCACGGCCACGAGATCAAGAAGGGGGACGTCGTCCTCCTGCTGCTGGCCGCGGCCAACCGGGACGAGCGGGTCTTCCCCGACCCGGAGATCTTCAACCCCGGGGCCCACAGCCGTAAGCACCTCTCGTTCGGGCGCGGGATCCACTACTGCGTGGGGGACATGCTCTCCCGGCTGATGGCCAAGGAGGCGTTCAACGGGCTGGCCCGGCGCGTCACTTCGCTGAAGCTGGAGGACGAGGAGGTCGCGTACAAGCCGGGCATCTGGCTGCGCGGCCCGGCCCGTCTCCCGGTGCTCGCCGAACGCCGGGCCCGCTGACCGTCTTCGGTGCCCCGGCCACGGATGGCCGGGGCACCGCGGGACATCGATACAGTGGGGCCAGGCCCGTGGCCTCCAGCCCCATACCCGGTCCACCGGTCACCCGGCGGGCCGACGCATCCAGGAGCGTGAGGATGAATACCGTTCCCCCCGTCGGCTCTCTTGCCGGAGGCGCCTTGCAGTCCTGGCCGGACGTCCTGTCCGCTCTGTTGGCCGGGCACGACCTGAGCGCGGACACCACCGCCTGGGCGATGGACCGGATCATGCGGGGGGAGGCCAGCGACGCGCAGATCGCGGGCTTCGCGGTGGCGCTGCGGGCCAAGGGCGAGACCGTCGACGAGATCGTCGGCCTCGTCCGGACCATGTACGCGCACGCCCACTTGATCAACGTGCCCGGGGCGACGGTCGACATCGTGGGCACCGGCGGTGACTACGCCAAGACCGTCAATATCTCCACCATGTCCGCCATCGTGGTCGCCGGCACCGGTGCCAAGGTCGTCAAGCACGGCAACCGCGCGTCCTCCAGCGCTTCCGGCGCCTCGGACGTGCTGGAGAAGCTCGGCGTCAATCTGGAGCTGGATTCGCGGCGGGTGGAGGAGGTGGCCCACGAGGCCGGCATCACCTTCTGTTTCGCGGTCAAGTTCCACCCCGCCCTGCGGCATGTGGCGGCCGCCCGCAAGGACTTGGGCATCGCCACCTCCTTCAACTTCCTCGGCCCCCTGACCAACCCCGCCCGGGTGCGGGCCCAGGCCACCGGCGTGGCCGATGCCCGCATGGCCCCGATCATCGCGGGCGTACTGGCCGAACGGGGCTCCTCCGCCCTGGTCTTCCGCGGTGACGACGGGCTGGACGAACTGACGACGACCGGTACGTCCACGGTATGGATCGTCCGGGACGGCGTGGTCCGGCGGACGTCCTTCGACCCGCGCGAGGTGGGCATCACCCTGGTGCCGATCGAGGCGCTGAAGGGCGCCGACGCCTCGTACAACGCGGATGTGGCCCGCCGGCTGCTGCACGGCGAGCGGGGGCCGGTGCGCGACGCCGTGCTGCTCAACTCGGCTGCCGCGCTCGTCGCCCTGGAGCCCACCGACGCGCCGCTGACCGACCAGATCGCCGCGGGGATGGCCCGGGCGGCGGAGTCCATCGACTCGGGGGCGGCCGAGTCCGCTCTGGCGCGCTGGGTGGCCGCCACCACCGCCTGAAGCCCGCGAATTCCCCGGCGGCCGCCAGGCGCCCTCCCGGCCCCCGAATCATGCGTCCCGCATTCTTTTCGGGGGCCGGAAGAATAAATGCGGGCACGTAGTCGACGGTGCCGGGCCGCCCTGTTACGATCATATTGCTGTTATGGGTTGACCTGAATCACTGAAGCCAGTTCTTGGAATACAAAGCCTGGCCGTGGGGACACCTGCTGAGAAGAGAAGACCGCGCCCGACGCGGCAGACTTATTTCGGCCAAGACAAAGGTTTGATCGTGGCACTCCCTGAAATTAACCAGGACGAAATCAACCAGGACTCGGCCGGCAGTCCGATACTGCTGGAACTGGTCAACCCCGATGGAGAGACGATCGGCACGGCCGAAAAGCTCTCCGCGCATCAGGCCCCGGGGAAGCTGCACCGCGCGTTCTCGGTCTTCCTCTTCGACGCGGAAGGCCGCATGCTCCTGCAGCAGCGTGCGCTCACCAAATACCACTCGCCGGGCGTCTGGTCCAATGCCTGCTGCGGGCACCCCTATCCGGAAGAGGCCCCCGAGGCCGCCGCCGTCCGGCGCACCCATGAGGAATTGGGGCTGAAGGCGGCGAATCTTCTCCCGGCCGGCACGGTGACGTACTACCACCCCGACGAAATATCCGGTCTGGTGGAGCACGAGTACAACCACCTTTTCGTCGGGATTGTCGACCAGCCGACCGACCCCGATCCGGAAGAGGTGCACGCCACCCGTTTCGTGACGCAGCGGGAATTGGCGGAGCTCCAGGCCGAGAAGCCCTTCTCGGCCTGGTTCCCGACGGTATGGGAAGCCGCTCTGCCGGCCGCCCGCCGACTGGTGCCGTCCGGCGGCTGGTGAAAGACGGCCGGCCGCCGGGCCGGCCCGTGAACTGACGCACAGCGGCCTCGGGGATTTCCCCGAGGCCGCTATTGCGTGAACGCGGTGAGCACGGCGGCGTTCGACGCCTGGTCCCCGAGGGTGAGCCGCACCCCTTCGCCGGGGTAATAGCGGGCCGTGACGCCGGCGCCCTCTAGCCGGGTCCGGATCTGCTCGACCCGGTCCGGCTCGTCGAGCCAGAGGAAATTCGTGTGGCTGGGCAGGACCCGCCAGCCCCCGTCGCCCAGCGCCCGGAACACCTCGTCCCGCTGCGCGACGATGAACCGCACCCGCTCCTGGAGCTCCTGCTCGGCGCGGAGGGAGCTCTCGACCGCCGCCAGGGACAGGGAGCTCATGGAGTAGGGCAGCTGGAAGCCGTTGACGCGCGCGGCCAGGTCCGGATGCGCCACGCCGTAGCCGACCCGCATGCCGGCGAGGCCGAACGCCTTGGAGAACGTGCGCAGGACGAGCAGATTCGGGAACTCCCGGATCCAGGCCAGCGCGTCGGGCCGCTCCGCCTCCGCCACGAACTCGATGTACGCCTCGTCCAGGACGACCAGCGTGTCGGAGGGGACCAGGGCGACGAACTCCTTGAGCTCGGCCGCGTCCAGCAGCTGACCGGTCGGGTTGTGCGGATTGCACACGATGACGGCGTCCGCGTCGACGGCCGCCTTGGCCAGGGCGACGAGATCCTGGTGGCCGTCGGGCAGCAGCGGCACCTGGACGGGCTCGGCGCCCGTCATCTGCGCCAGCAAGGGATACGCGTCGAAGTTGCGCCAGCCGTACACCAGCCCGCGGCCGGGCCGTACGCGGGCCTGGAGCGCTTGCAGCGCCACCCCGACGGATCCGGCGCCGACGACGACCTGAGCCTCCGGAACCCCCAGCCAGCCGGCTATGGACGATTTCAGCCGTTCCGGAAAGAACTCCGGGTATCTGTTCACCCCGTCCACCGTGCGGGCGATCTCCGCGGCCACGGAGGCGAGCGGCGGCAGAGGGTTTTCGTTGAGTGCCAGGAAGTGGTGCATGCGACCCTCCGGGAATGAGAGAACCAGTGACAAAGCCGCCGTCGGCGTCAGGTGCCGACGGCGGCTGAAGGGGTCGGGCGGGGGCGGGGGTTACGCGGTCGCGGCACCCTTGGACTTCAGCAGTTCCACGGCGTCCTGGAAGGTCGACGTGCCGGTCAGCTCGTTGCCGTCCAGCGTCGGGAGGCCGAAGGCGCGCTCCATGAGGATGATGAACTCGACCACGCCCATGGAGTCCACGCCCGCCTCCTGGAAGGTCGAGCCCCCGACCAGCGCGGCGGTGGACTTCGGGAACGTCTCGTCGAGCAGGGCCTCGAGCTTGCTGTTCAGTGCTTCCATTGCTCTTCTCTCACTTCTCGTGCTGGAGGTCGTTGATTCCGCGGGAGTCGAGCTCGGGCCACGTCAGGGCCGCCGAACCCCAGGAGAGGCCGCCGCCGAACCCGGTGAGCACCACCCGCTGCTCGGCCTTGAGCAGGCCGTTCGCCGCGGCGTCGGCGAGCGCCAGGGGGATGGAGGCGGCCACGGTGTTGCCGACCCGGTCGATGTTCTTCGCCACCCGGTCCGCCGGGATTCCCAGCTGCCGGGCGCAGGTGTCGAGGATGCGCACGTTCGCTTGGTGCGGGACGAGGAGGCCGACGTCCTCGGCGCTCCAGCCGGCCTTCTCCAGGGTGTTCCGCACGGACCCGGCCATGTGCCGTACGGCCCGGGTGAAGACCTGCGGCCCCTCCATCCGGAAGTAGCTCTCGGACGCGGCCGGCGCGCCCCCGTGGGAGCGCTCCTCGGAGCCGCCGCCCGGGACGGTGATCAGGTCGACGCCCTCGCCGTCGCTGCCGAGGTCGAAGCCCCGCAGCGCACCCGGCTCCGCCCGGTCTCCCGCGCGGAGCACCACGGCACCCGCGCCGTCGCCGAAGATGACGCGGGTGGTCCGGTCGGCGGGGTCCAGGATGGTCGAGAAGGTGTCCGCGCCGATGACCAGGGCGGTGTCGGCGACTGAGGTGGCGATCAGGCCCGCCGCGGTGGCCAGGGCGTACACGAACCCCGTGCACACCGCGGCCACGTCGAAGGCGGCGACCCCGCCGAGCCCGAGCCGGGTGGCGACCAGCGGAGCGGTCGCCGGGCACGGCCGGTCCGGGGTGCTGGTCGCCAGGACCACGGCGTCCACCCCGGTGACCCCCGCCGACGCCAGCGCGCGCCGGCCCGCTTCGGTGGCCAGGTGCCCGGTGCTCATCCCGGGGTCGATCACGTGCCGCCGGCTGATCCCGGTACGGGTCCTGATCCACTCGTCCGAGGTGTCCAGCTCCGCGGCGAGCATGTCGTTGGTGACCACGCGCGGCGGAACGAACGCCCCGAGCCCGCTGATGACCGCGGCTCGTGTCATGGCGTGTGCTCCGTGTGCTTCAAAGGGCTTCAGAGGGCGTCGGGGGAGTAGGGGCGGCGGATGCGGTAACCGTCCCGCTCGGCCTGACGGTTGACCTTCGCGGCCCGTGCGGCGGCGGCGGCCGTGCGCGGCACCATGACCGCCGAGTTGAAGCCGATGCCCTTCTTCGGCTTGTTGAAGAAGGCGTAGTCGTCCTTCACCAGGTCCGTGACCATCGCCTGGTGGGTCTGGATGTCCAGCTCGACGAACTTCCGCGAGGTCGGGTGGAGCGTCCGGCCCCAGCTGCGGCCGGCGTCCAGGTGCTTGCGCGCCCGCTCGATCTCGAACTTCATGAGCTCGCGGACGGCGTCGCTGGTGTAGCCGCTGCCGACCTCACGGATCAGGTCGCCCCTGTCCAGGCCGAACTTGGTCAGGTGTTCCACCGGCAGGTAGAGCCGCCCGAGCTCCAGGTCCTCCTGCACGTCCCAGATGAAGTCCAGGAGCTGGAAGGCCGTGATCGTGTGCTTGCACAGCTCCTCGGCCTCGGCCGACAGCGGCTCGAACAGCCCGTTGATCCAGGTGGCCGGCAGCAGGGTGACGCTCTGGAGGAACCCGTCGAGGTCGTCGTACGTCGCGTACTCGTACGTGGTGAGGGCCTCGCGCTGGGCCTGGATGAACTCCGGCACGCGGTCGTAGGGGAGGTCCCACGTCCGCATCATGTGCACCAGGGCGCGGGAGAGGGCGGAGTCGGTCTCCTGGTCGCCGGACGGCGGGCCCTCCACCTCCAGCGTCTCGCCCTTGACCGCCGCCAGGTAGGCGCGCTCCCACTCGTCGAGCCGCTGGGCCCGCACCTCGGTGGAGCGGTTGACGTCGTCGACGAGGTCGTCGACGTAGCAGACGAACGAGAAGAAGACGTCGAAGTAGGGGCGCTTGGCCGCGGGGAACATGTAGCGGCCCAGGAAGCGCCCCCGGCCGATCTCGCGGAACAGCCTGGAGCTCTTGAGGTAGTCCGCGCGCAGTCCGGAATCCGTGATCCCCGCGAGATCGAGCTCGTGCACAGTCATGTTGATTCTTTCTGCAGATCGGTTGGGTGTTGCCGCGACCGGGGCACGGCGGGAGAACCCACACCGCGCGGGGTGGGGTGGGGCGGGCACAGGGGCCTGGGGTCAGGCCGGTGCCATCAGTGCCGAAAGGTGCGCCGGGGAGGCCGTCCACCGCGAGGAGCGCACCGGCATGGTGGGCTCGTCCGCCGGCAGGAAGCTCGCGAAGGGCGGGACTTCCTCCGCTTCGAGGCGGAGCTCCAGCACGCCCGTCAGATGGGCGTGCTCGCGGTAGTCCGCCAGCAGCTCCGTGAGCTCCGCGGCGGTTCCGGCGCTGCCGACCCACAGCCGGTCGGGGCCGCCGAGGCCCCTCGACAGGGTGGACACGTCGACCGGTGTGTAGTCCACGGCCGTGATGCGGGAATCGAAGAACGTCTGCTGCCGGGTGGCGCACATGCCGTGCATGCCGTTGTTGAAGACGACGTACAGGATGGGCAGCCGGAGCTCTACCGCGGTGTGGACTTCCAGACCGCTCATCAGGAACGCGCCGTCACCGCAGAACACCACGGTGCGGGTCCCCTCGGCCGTCCCGAGCTGCGCTCCGATCGCCCCGGCGATGCTGTACCCCATGCCGCCCATGCCCAGGGCGATCGTCGAGGACGAGCCCGGCGGGACGGACGAGTAGTGCATGGAGGCGACGCTGCAGTTGCCGGCGTCGTAGAGGAGGTGCCCCTGGCGGGGCAGGTGCTCCTCCAGGATGCCGACGGCCTCGCTCTGCAGCAGGCCGCCTTCGGCGTGCGGCGCCCTGCCCGGTATGGGCTCGGCCAGCCGGGGGACGAACCGGGTCAGCTCGTACCCGACAGGCGGCACCGTGAACGGGTCCGCGTCCAGCCGCTCCAGCAGGCGCTCGAAGACCACCCCCGCGTCGCCCTGGACGACGGTGTCGGCCAGGGCCGACCTGAGCACCTCGCCGGGGTCGATGTTGACCGTGGCGACGTGCCGCGCGTCCCAGCCGTGCAGCACGCTGCGGGTCATCATGGCCAGCCCGGTGCCGACCAGCACGATGAAGTCGGCCTTGCTCTGGAGAAAGGCCGCCGCGGACGGGTGCCCGCCGGCGCCCACGACACCGAAGTGGAGCGGGTCGTCGTTCGGGAACTCGCCGCGCGCGCCCATGGTGGTCACCACGGGGATGCGCGCCTGACGGGCGAACCGCAGGACGGCGTCCGGAGCGGAGGACCGGCGTACGCCGTGGCCCAGCAGCAGCACGGGGGCGGTGGCGGCGCGCAGCCGGCGGAACAGCTCGTCCACGGCCTCGCTGTCCACCGGCTCGGGCTGGACGAACTCCTGGAAGTCCCGCGGCCAGTCGGCGGGGAGCGGCCCCACCTCCAACTCGTACGAATCCCTCGGGAGGAGCAGGGCGACCGGCCCCATCCGCCCGGTCAGAGCGGTCGTGATCGCGTCCCTGAGCTGTTCCCAGAACAGGTCGGCGTCACAGATCCGCACGGTCTTCTTGGTCACCGCGCTCAGCATGGGCAGCGCGTCCACGGACCGGCCGATGCCGGAGGAGTCCTGGAAGGACCCGCGTCCGTCCAGCGCGGCGGGCGGCTGGCCCACCAGGGCCAACACCGGCACCGATTCGGCGTAGGACTCGGCCAGTCCGGCGACCAGATTCATCATTCCGCCGCCGGACGTCGCGCAGCAGACGCCCAGTGTCCGGTGGACACGGGCCCGCGCGTCGGCCATGAAGGCGGCGCCGTCCTCGCGCTTGCTGAGAACGGCTTCCAGTCGTCCGGCCCCCAGCCGGTCGATGGAATCGTGTATGTGCTCGACGTTCGCCCCGCTGACGCCGAAGACGTAGCGAGCGTCCAGCTCGCGCAGCGCGGTGACGAGCGCGTCAGAGATCCGCATGTTTCCCCCCGTGTGAGCTGAAGAGCCGGTGCCGGCCCCTAGCGCTGCGACTCCGACCCGAAGCGGTGCTCAAGGATCTTCTTGAGGTTGCCCATCTCGATGGAGTGGCCGGCGTGGAACATCGGCCAGATGTCGCCCACCCACACGCGGTCGGTGCGGGCCCGGCCCTTGGCGATGTAGTCCGGCACGTCGGTCGTCGCGCGGTCGTAGTACGGGTGCTTGCAGTTGCTCCACAGCACCACGGTGCCCGGCTTGTTGAAGACCTTGGCCGAGTCGATGATCGTCAGGTAGTAGCGCATCCAGAGCTCCTGGCCCTGGTCCCAGGCGCACGGGTACACCACGAGGCCCTGCTCCGGGCCCTTCTGGGCGTCCGAGCGGATGTAGATGTCCGTGTTGGGCTGGATCATCTCGTCCGCGCGGTACAGCCCGCCGCCGAGGTGCTTCATGTTGCGGATGCTGTACGTCCACTCTTCCAGCGAGCGGGCGTTGGCGCAGTACTCGAATACGATGTCGTAAGGGACGTCGATGTGCTCGGAAAGCGGGCAGTACTGCCCGAATATCTCCTCGTGGGAGTAGCTCTCCTTCGTCATCCCCTCCATCAGCTTCATCATCTCGTCCTGACCGGTGTTCTCGTTCCACACCAGGTCCAGTTCGAGCAGATCCGAGTTGTCGAGCTGGTAGTTCTGGGCAAGACCGGACTCATCGGGCATGCGGGCAGCCATCATTTACTCCTGAGCAAGAATTGTTTTTGGTTTGCTGCTGGGAACTAGCTGTTCCGGTGGGAACTAGTGGGCACTAGTGGGAACTAGCTGTTCCAGCGCAGGACCATGGAAGACACCATTTCCCCGCCATGCGTGAAAGTGGCAAAAGCGATCACATCGCCGGAAGAAATAATCTTCTTGTCCAGTGCGTCGGCGAGGGTGACCGGGAGGGAACTCTGGAACATGTTCCCGTAATGGCTGAGCGTGTCATGGGTGCGGGCGTCGTCGATGCCGCACCGCTTACGCCATTCCGCGATGTACTTCTCGTTGGGCTGGTGGGTGATCAGGCAGGAGACGTCGTCGCTCGTCAGGCCCGCCTTGTCCAGCGCGGTCGCCATGGCGGTGGGCAGGCACTCCATCGTCACGGCCCACAGCCGGGCGAGCATGCTCGGGCTGAACTTCACCGTGAGCGGCCCGCTGCCGCGCTCCCAGTGCGGGAGCTCGACGCCGTCCACCGCGTCCGGCTCCACCCGCAGGGCGGCCCAGTTCTCGCCGAACGCCTGCTCGTGCACGGAGAGGACGGTCGGCTCGCCGACGGTCAGCAGGGTCGCGGACGCGCCGTCCCCGAGGACGAAGGACTCCGGCGACTTCTGGAACTCCTCCAGCCGCGACACGAAGTTGGTCACCGTGACGACGGCGATCTTCTTGTACTGGCCGGAGTCGATGAAGGCGCGGGCGGTGATCACCGAGGAGACCCACGAGCAGCAGCCGTTCTCCACGTGCAGAACGGCGGCCGAGGTCGCGCCGACCCCGTGCTGGATCGCCGTTCCCACGCCCGGCGAGAAGGTGTCGTTGAACTGGGCCGAGACGATGATCAGGTCCAGCTCGTCCGCGCGCACGTCGTTGCGGCCCAGCAGCTTGTTCAGCGCTTCGATGCCGAGCTCGGCGGACGTGTAATCCGGCGAAGCGAATCTCCGCTCATTCACGCCGGCAAAGAAGGCGTGGTCGCTCAGTCCGTCTTCGGCGCGGGCGAGGTCGCTGTTGCGCACCACTCGCTCGGGCATGAAATTCACTACATCGACGATGCGCGTAGAGCTCACGAGCGGTCTCCGCCCGTATTGCCGGTCATGCACGCAAGTGTGGCCTGATGCAAATGAATGCATGGATAGATGAACATGACCGCCCCCAAGGTCTCTGGCTTGTTCTTGTTGCTGTTCCAGATGCGAACGACTCTACGATCATGGATGTAACGGTTCGATGACGGTCAGGTCACGAAGTGGTTAAACCCATAGTGGAATGGTTAATTCCGCAATGGCTTGTGTTCGCTGTCGGTAATGGGCGACATTGCCGCTGATTTCCACGGCCGACCGGCGTGGCCCGGGCATAGATGGACAGTTTTTGGTTGATTCTCGGTCGGTCCGGCGGTAGGTCGGTGACGGGCCCCGCGATAAGCTGGCGGCGGACATGTGGTGCGCCTGCCGCATACCTGTGTCATACTCGCCGCCAGGTCACGAGTGACAGCGTTCAGGCCCCGGCTTGCTGTCCGGCAACCCTCCTTCCGTGGCGGGGTGCCCCGGGTGATGACCGGGCCGCAGGCAGCGAGGTCTGCGGCAAGCGCGGATCCCTCACCAGGGGTCCTGGTTGTCGAGGGAGCCTCTTCAGTGATTCAGCGAATGCGTTAGGGCCTACGGCCCGTTTCCCTTGAACTCCGCACGGCCACGCCGTGTGTCGAGTCGGTACTCCGCACGCGGCGCCCCTGTTTCCCGCGCGTGCGCATACGCACCTCTTCCGCCTGCATCCAGGAGAATTCGCCATGTCCGCATGCCCTGTTGCCGCCGAGCCCGCCGTCTGCGCGCCCCTGCCCGTCCTCGGCCGCGACGTCCGCGTCCCGCTGGTCACCGGGGGCGAGGTGACCTACGCGGCGCTGGACTACGGCGCCAGCGCGCCCGCGCTCCAGCGGGTGTGGGACGACGTGGCCGCCTACGCGCCGTACTACGGCAGCGTGCACCGCGGGGCCGGGTATCTCTCCCAGCTGTCCACCGAGTTGTTCGAGAACAGCCGTGCCGACGTCGCCGCGTTCCTCGGCTGCCGTGAGGACGACCAGGTCGTCTTCACCCGCTCGACCACCGACTCCCTCAACCTCCTCGCGACCGTTCTCCCGCCCGGCACCCGGGTGTTCGTCTTCGAGACCGAGCACCACGCCGCGCTGCTGCCCTGGGAGCGGCGGGCGGGGGTGGAGGTCACCTACCTCGACGCGCCGCGCTCACCGCGCCAGGCCGTCGAGACGCTGGAGCGGGCCCTGGCCGGGCGGGAGCCGTACGGGCCGGCGCTGGTCTGCGTGACCGGCGCGTCCAACGTGACCGGTGAGCTGTGGCCCGTGCGGGAGCTGGCCGCGGCCGCCCACGCGCACGGCGCCCGCATCGTCGTCGACGCCGCCCAGCTCGCGCCGCACCACCCGGTGGACATCGCGGAGCTGGACGCCGACTGGGTCGCCTTCTCCGGGCACAAGCTGTACGCGCCCTTCGGCGCCGGGGTGCTGGCCGGCCGCGCGGACTGGCTCCGCGACGCCGAGCCCTACCTGGCCGGCGGCGGCGCGAGCCGCGCGGTGACCCGCGGCCCCGGCGGCGGCGTGGCCGTCGAGTGGCACGACACGGCCGCCCGGCACGAGGCGGGTTCCCCCAACGTCATCGGCGCCTACGCCATCGCTTCGGCCTGCAAGGCGCTCACCGAGGCGGACTTCGGCCGGCTCGTCGAGCGCGAGCGGCAGCTCGTGGCGACCCTCCGCGAGGGCCTCGCCCGGGTGCCGGGGGTCCGGGTGCTCTCCCTCTTCGGGGAGGACGCGCCCCGGGTCGGCGTGCTGTCCTTCGTCGTGGAGGGCTGGAACAGCTCGCACTTCGCGGCGGCCCTGTCGGCGGAGTACGGCATCGGCGTCCGCGACGGCCTGTTCTGCGCCCACCCGCTCGTCCGCACCCTGCTGGGCGGCACCCCGGACGAGCCGGGGGAGTGCGGGGCCCCCGAGGCGGGACAGTCGCTCAACGCCATCCGGGTCAGCTTCGGCGCGGGCACCCCGGACGAGCACGTGACACGGTTCGTCCGAGCGGTGGGCGAGCTGGTGCGCGAGGGTGCCCGCTGGAACTACCGCACGGAGAACGGGCGGTGCGTGCCGGCGTAGCGGCCTGGCGGCCTGGCGGCCGGGCGGTCGTGAGCCCGGGGCCTGCGGGACCTTGTCGGCCAAGACCGAGCCTCGGCGGCCGGGGGCCGTCAGGTGTGACGTGACGGGGCCGGCGACGTGGCGGGGTCGGCTGTCGCTGGGCGACGCCGGGTGGAGGGCGTGCGCCCGAGGGCGGGGCGTGCTGCCGGAGCTGGTGTGGCGCGCCGGGCCCGTTGTTGTGGGCGGTGCCGGGTGGCGGGCGCTCGTCCGGGGTACTGGGCAGCGCGGCCGAACTTGGGCGGGACGTAGCCGGGTCCTGGTCGGCTGGACGTACCGTCAGGTGTGGCGGGGCTCGCTGTCGTGGGCGGTGCCGGGCGGGCGGCCCGGGGAGGCTGCGGCGCGCCGCGGCCCGCCGGGCGGCTGGCGACGGTACGACCGCGGGAACCGAACCTGCCGGGAGTAGCGGCCCACGGTACGGCCGCCGCCACGTGGCGGACGCCGCTGACCTCGTCAGCCGACGCGCCGGGGGCCCTGTCGCCGGAGTGCCCGCCCCTACGAGGCTGCTCGCCGCAGACGCGAGGCCGGTACGGCCGCGGTGGGCTCAGTTCCGGGAGCCCGCCCGGAGTTGCGGGTGCGGCGCACGGCGCGCCGGGTGGGGCGCTTGGCCGCGTGCCGGCCGAGGCTCGGCACGGCCGCCGTCCGGAGCATGGGGCAGGCCCCCGGGGCCCGGGGTTCCGACGGCCGCTCGCCGCAGACGCGAGGCCCGGACGGCAGTCCGTACGGGCGCCCGCCCCAGGCCCCCTTGGTTTCCGGCAAGCCCGCCGCAGGCGCTACGCGTCGAGGCCGATCGCGAACGCCGCCTCCAGGTCGTGGTGCGAGTACGTGCGGAAGGCGATGTGCGTCTCCGTGGAGGCCACCCCGGGGACCTTGCTGATCAGGCCGGGGATGACGTCCGCCAGGTCGTCGTGGCGGGCCACCCGGACCATCGCGATCAGGTCGTGCGCCCCGGTGACCGAGTAGACCTCGCTGACGCCTTCGATGGCGGCGATCTTCTGGGCGATCTCGGGGATCTGGTCGATGTCGGTCTTGATGAGCACGATCGAAGTGATCACGGCTGGCTCCTATCGGGGGTCGGGGGCGGCCCCCCGGGCGTGCGCGGCAGCCCGTCGCCGGACGGGGCTGCGCCCTTCACTTTAGCCGCACGCCCGTAGCGGACCCACGCGTAGAGGAAGCCGAGCGTGAACCCCACGACGTGGGCCAGATAGGCGACCCCCGGCCGGTCGCCCGCCGTGCGGGCGGCCAGCCACTGCAGGACGAACCAGAACAGCAGTACGGCCCAGGCGGGAAAGCGGAGCGGCAGGAAGAAGAGGAAGGGGAAGAGACTGGTGACGCGGGCCCGGGGAAAGAGGTAGAGAAACGCCCCGAGCACCCCGGAGATCGCCCCCGAGGCGCCGACGAGCGTCTGGGCGGAGTGGGTGTGCGCGACGGCGTAGCCCAGCAGCGCCAGCGCCCCGGCGGCGAGGTAGAAGAGCGCGAAGGCGGTCCGGCCCATGCGCTCCTCGGCCATGGCGCCGAAGACGTGGAGGAAGAGCATGTTCCCCAGCAGATGCAGCCAGTTGCCGTGCACGAAGAGCGCGGTGAACGGGGTGGGCAGCTCGTCCGCGGCGCCGCTCCACAGCTCGCCGGGCACCACGCCCCAGCGCTCGAAGTAGCCGGTCTGCGCGGCCAGCAGCTCGGTGCCGGCGCCGTAGGAGGAGGTGAAACCGGACGCGGGGCCCAGCAGGAAGACGCCGCAGCAGACGCCGATGAGGACGTAGGTGACCAAGGGGCCCTGACGCACTGCCTTTCCGGTCATGAGCAGATCATGGCGTACCGGTCGCAACCGTACAGAGCGCCTCGCCGGGCCGCCGTCCCACGACGGACGCGGGGCGGGACCGCCGCCGTCCGGGCACCGCATGACCATCAGGCCGTAGGGTTACGGGGAGCACTTCCGCGCGCTCCACGGCGCGCTCCCCGGCGTCCGGCGGGCGGAGCGCGAGGAACCTCGACAAGGACGGACGGCGACACGATGGGCGTTCCCCAGCCGACGACGCAGACCCGGTGGCGCTGCGCGCTGTGCGGCAACCTCACCCGGTTCGACGTGACGCGCACGACCAAGGCCGTCGAGTACGTGCACCTCGACCTGGCCGGGGAGCCGCAGGTGGAGGAGCGCGACGTGGTCAGTGAGACGATCGAGTCCGTGC
This sequence comes from Streptomyces sp. NPDC046215, assembly GCF_040646215.1. Lineage (NCBI taxonomy): Bacteria > Bacillati > Actinomycetota > Actinomycetes > Kitasatosporales > Streptomycetaceae > Streptomyces > Streptomyces sp. NPDC046215. Next base: position 26,248 of record NZ_JBEYZW010000026.1, read on the forward strand.
GTTGCCGCTGGTGCAACGCCGTCGATCAGATCGAGCTGGTGGACAGGCCGGGCGCGAGCGCCTGAAGAACGGGAGCAATGAGCGGTGGTTGAGCATACGGGCGGCACGGAGGCGACCGGTGACCCTGCTGACACCGGTGGGTCCGACGGTGTCGCCGAGGTGCTCGACCGCGCGCTGCCCGAAGGCGTCAGGCGCCGGGTCATCGGCCTGGTGGCCGAGGCGTTCGGCGGCCTGACGGTCTCGGAACTCCCTCCCGCGCTGCGGCAGTACGCCCGTTTCACCCCCAGCCGCCGGGCCAAGTTCGCGGGCAACGCCATGGCCGCGGCCGTGGAGAACGACGCCGCGTTCCGGCAGCGGATCTCCGCCCGGCTGCGGGAGACGGGCTCGGAGCTGGCCGAGGCGCTGGAGGCCGGTTCGCCGCCCGCCGCCGCGGACCCGGAGGACGTGGCGGCCATGGCCTATGTGCTGCGGCCCGCCGGCTGGGTCAAGCTGGTCACGGCCGCGGGCGAGGAGGCCCAGCGGGCCGGCGCCGAGCGGGCCGGCGAGGAGGCCCGCCGCGAGTTGCAGCGGCTGCGCGAGGAGCTGGCCGCGGCCCGTGCCGAGGCGCGCGCGGACGCCGAGCGGGGCCGCGCCGAGCTGGACGCCGCGCGCAAGGAGGCCGACGCGTTGCAGCGCAAGCTGCGCAGCGCCGTCAGCGACGTGCGCCGGGGCGAGGCCGCGCTGCGCAAGGCGCAGGCGGAGCTGGAGTCCGTGCGGGCGGCCGGGGCCGCCGAGAAGACGGCCGCCCTGGGCGAGGCCCGGCGGCTCAAGGCGCGGCTGTCGGAGGCGGAGTCGGCGCTGGAGTCGAGCCGCCGGGCGGTGCGCGAGGGGCGCAGCGTGGAGGACATGCGGCTGCGGCTGCTGCTGGACACGGTCCTTGACGCGGCGCAGGGGCTGCGGCGCGAGCTGGCGCTGCCGCCCGTCTCCGTGCACCCCGCCGACACGGTCGACGCGGTGGAACCGGGCCGGATGACGCCCAAGGACATCGCCGCCCGCGCCCTGTCGGAGACCGACCCGGCGCTGCTGGACCAATTGCTGGCCCTGCCGCAGGCTCACCTGGTGGTCGACGGCTACAACGTCACCAAGACCGGCTATCCGACGATGCCGCTGGACAAGCAGCGGCTGCGGCTGCTGGGCGGCCTCGCGATGCTGGCCGCCCAGACGGGCGCGGAGATGACCTGCGTCTTCGACGGCGCCGAGCTGGCCGCGCCCGTGCTGCTCGCGCCGCCGCGCGGGGTGCGGGTGCTGTTCAGCAAGCCCGGGGTGACGGCCGACGAGCTGATCCGTCAGCTGGTGCGGGCGGAGCCGGTGGGCCGTCCGGTGGTCGTGGTCTCCACCGACCGTGAGGTGGCCGACGGCGTCGCCAAGGCCGGGGCCCGGCCGGTCGCTTCGGCGCTGCTGCTGAAGCGGCTCGCTCGCACCTGAGGTCACCTCGAGGTCACCACAGGTGACCGATGAGCGGGCCGGCCCGTACCGACCGTGTGGTGTTGGTAAAGGATGTGCGGGTGGGGCGAGATTTTTCTCATGAGGATTTGAACGGATCACATGAAGCTCACTAAGGTCGGGCCTCGAACCTTCGCGCGGTAGATCATCCATTCGGGGTGACGGTGAAGGTCCCGCCGGAACCGCGGAATTCGCGTGCCAGGCGGCCGAGGAAGAAGGAGCTCGTCTCCGTGGCGTCCCACCGTCGTCCCAAGCAGCCGGGCCGCGCCCGCGTGACCGTCCTCACCGCGACCGCCGCCGCGGCCGTCGCTCTCTCGGCCCAGGGCGCCAGCGCCGACCCCCAGCCGTCGAAGTCCGAGGTCAAGACGAAGGTCGACAAGCTCTACGAAGAGGCGGAGCAGGCCACCGAGAAGTACAACGGGGCCAAGGAGAAGCAGGAGAAGCTGGACAAGTCCGTCGGCGACCTCCAGGACAAGGTGGCCCGCGGCCAGGAGGAGCTCAACAAGCTCCGCAACAGCCTCGGTTCGGTCGCCACCGCCCAGTACCGCAGCGGCGCCATCGACCCCTCCCTCCAGTTGCTGCTCTCCTCCGACCCGGAGACCTACCTCGCGAAGGCGTCCACGCTCGACCAGCTCAGCGCCAAGCAGGCCGACACGCTCAAGCAGATAGCCGAGAAGCAGCGGACGCTCAAGCAGCAGCGCCAGGAAGCCACCGGCAAGCTCAAGGACCTCGCCGAGACCCGCAAGGCCCTGGGGGAGAAGAAGGACGAGGTCCAGGGCAAGCTCGCCGAGGCCCAGAAGCTCCTCAACACCCTCTCGGCCAAGGAGCGCGCCGAGGTCGTCGGCGCGGACCAGGCCGGGGGCGCCGAGGGCAAGGAAGGCGCCAAGAGCGGCGGTTCGCGCGCCGACCGCTCCGCCGGCAGCAGCCGCCCCGACCTCGGCAAGGACCTGCCGACCTCGGGCCGGGCCGCCGGGGCGCTCTCCGCCGCGCAGAGCAAGATCGGCACCCCCTACGTCTGGGGCGCGACCGGCCCGAGCTCCTTCGACTGCTCGGGGCTGACCTCCTGGGCGTACGCGCAGGCCGGCGTCACCCTGCCGCGCATCTCGCAGGACCAGGCCAACGCCGGCACCCGCATCTACGACCAGAGCCAGCTCAAGCCCGGCGACCTGGTGATCTTCTACGGCGACCTGCACCACGTCGGCCTCTACGCGGGCAACGGCCAGACCCTGCACGCCCCCCGCTCCGGCACCAATGTCCGCTACGAGCCGATGAGCAACATGCCCTTCCAGTTCGGCGTCCGCATCGGCTGACCCGTACGGCACGCCTTGGGCCGAATGGCTGACGTGCCGCCCGTTCGGGCGAATCCCGAGGACGGCCGCTGACTCCACGCCCCGCCGGTGACCTGCGTCTGTCGGCGGGGCGTCGGCATTCCCGCACGGCGCGGTCTTTGAACAGGGGGTGAGCGCGCCGCTACTGTCTGGCGCGCGGCGCCCGGGGCATCGTCCGCCCGTTCCCGGGCGGCAGGGGCCGCACACAGTGGAAGGGAGTGCGGCAACCCGTGGCGTCCCATCGCCGTTCTGCGCAGTCCGGTCTCACCCAGACCGTCCGGGTCACCGTCATGTCCGCCGCCGTGGCCACCGCGGCGGCCACGCTGACGACACCCGCCGACGCCCGTCCCGGCGGCGACTCCCGGGCACCGGGGACGGTGAAGGCCCAGGTCGACCGGCTCTACGAGGAGGCCGAGCAGGCCACCGAGAAGTACAACGCGGCGGACGAGCGGGCCGACGGCCTGCGCAAGAAGGTCGAGCGGGCCACCGACCGGGTCGCGCGCGGCCAGGAGCGGGTCAACCGGATGCGCCGGTCCCTGGGCATGATCGCCACCGCCCAGTACCGCACCGGCGCCGTCGACCCGGCGATCCAGCTGCTCCTCTCCTCGGACCCGGACGGCTACCTGGAGAAGGCCGCGGTCCTGGACCGGGTGACCGGGCGTCAGGCGGGGGAGCTCAAGGCGCTCCTGGAGGCACAGCGCGGCCTGCGCCAGGAGCGGGCCGAGGCCGTGCGGGTGCTGGCGCAGTTGGAGGAGAGCCGCAAGGCCGTCGAGCGGCACAAGCGGGAGGTCGAGAGCAAGCTCGCCACCGCCCGCAAGCTGCTGAACGCCCTGCCGCAGGCGGACCGCGAGGCGTACACGAGGGCCTCCCGCGCGGGCGGCGACGGCGGCCGGGCCGAGGGATCCCTCGCCGGGCTGCCCCCGCTCTCCGCCGGCTCCGCCCGGGGCGCCGCCGCGGCCATGGCCGCCCGCTCCGCCGTCGGCTCCCCCTACGCCTGGGGGGCGACCGGGCCCGGCGCCTTCGACTGCTCGGGGCTCATGCAATGGGCGTACGGCAGGGCCGGGGTGGGGCTGCCGCGCACCTCGCAGGCGCAGCGCGGCGCCGGCCGCCAGGTGTCACTGTCCGAGGCACAGCCCGGCGACCTGGTGATCTACCGCAGCGACGCCAGCCACGTGGGCATGTACGTGGGCAACGGACAGGTGGTGCACGCGCCCTACCCGGGGGCGCGGGTGCGCTACGACCCGGCCAACATGATGCCGATTTCCTCCGTCACCCGGCCATGAGCGCGCCTTGAGCGCACGCCCCGGGGCGCGCGGCTCGTACGATGCGGGGCGTGACGGGCCGGTGGTGGTGGAGCGGACGCGGGGACAGCCCCGGCGACAGGCGAGGACCGGTGCGCCGGGCGGCGTACGGGCTCGCGGCGGGCCTGCTCGCGCTCCCGGCCCTGAGCGGGTGCGGCGCCGTGGGCCTCGCCGGCGACCGGGGAGGGCAGGACGCCTCCGTACGGGCCCTGCTGGACCGGTGGGCCGAGGCGGTACGCGGCCGTGACGAGCGCGCCTTCCTGGACGCCGTGGACCCGGCCGCGGGCGGCTACCGCGCCGAGCAGCGCCGGGTCTTCGCCAACCTCGCCGCCGTGCCGCTGGCGTCCTGGGACTACCGGCTGGTGCGGACCGGCGGGTTCGCTCCCGCCCAGGGCGACGGCCGCCGGATCGCCGTCGAGGCCGAACTCCGCTACCGCCTCGACGGGTACGACGCCGCCCCCGTCACCACGACGGCCCGGCTGACGCTCGTCAGCCGGGCCGGCCGGTGGTACGTGGCCGCCGAGGACACCCGGCGCGGCGGGCGTCAGCTCTGGCAGCAGGGCCCGGTCACCGTCGTCCGCGGCGCGCGCAGCCTCGTCCTCGGCGTCGGCCAGGACCGGGCGCGGCTGGGGGCCGTAGCGGAGCTCGCGGACCGGGCCGTGCCGGCCGTGCGCGAGGCATCGCGGGGCACCGCCTGGCCCGGGCGGGTCGTGGTGGAGATGCCGGCCTCGGTGGAACGCATGGCCGCCCTGCTGGACTCCTCCGTGGCGAAGTACCGGGGCATCGCCGCCGTGACCACCGGCGAGGTCGGCCGCTCCGGGGCGGCCCCCGCCGACCGGATCATCGTCAACCCGGAGGCGTACGGGACGCTCGGCGAGGCGGGCCGCCAGGTCGTCCTCACCCACGAGACGGCCCATGTCGCCACCCGCACCCTGACCTCGGCGGCCACCCCGCTGTGGCTCTCGGAGGGCTTCGCCGACTGGGTCGCCTACCGCGGTACCGGCCGCACCGCCCGCCAGGCCGCGCCCGAGCTGGCCCGCGCGGTCGCCGAGGGCCGCCAGGCCCGGGAACTGCCCGAGGACGCGGCCTTCGGCTTCGCCGGGGAGTCCGGCCGGCTGGCCCGCGCCTACGAGGAGGGCTGGCTGGCGTGCCGCCTGATCGCGGAGCGGTGGGGCGAGGAGGAACTCGCCCGCTTCTACCGCGAGGTGGGCGGCCACGACCGCCGTGCGGGCGCGGTGCCGGCGGCGCTGCGCAAGGTCCTGCGCGTCTCGGAGGCGGAGTTCACCGCGCAGTGGCGGGCGTACGTGACGGCGGAACTGAGCTGACGGGCCTCCGGCCGGGGGCGGGAGCCGGCGGGCCCTTCGGCCGGGACCGGGAGTCGGCGGGGTCTCGGTGGCTGCCGGCCGGCCTGCGCCGGGGCGGGCTGGGGTGACGGGAGGTGGCGGGCGGTGTCGTGGGCGGGGGCGTTCATGCCGAGGGAGCCGGTGCCGGCCGTCGGTAGTGAGGGTCGTCCCTGTTGAGGCGCTGCCTCCCCGGCGGCGAGCTGACGGGCCTTCGGCCGGGACCGGGAGCCGGCGGCGTCTCGGTGGCTGCCGGTTGGCTTGCGCCGGGGTGGGTCCCGGGCCTCGGGAGGTGGCGGGCGGGGGCGTTCGTGCCGACGGAGCCGGTGTCGGCCGTTCGTGGTGAGGCGGGCCCTCGCCCCTGTCGGGGTGCTGCCGCCGGGGCGAGCTGACGGGCCTCCGGCCGGGAGCGGGAGCCGGCGGGGTCTCGGTGGCTGCCGGCCCGCTTGCGCCGGGGTGGGCCCGGGGCCGCGGGAGGTGGCGGGCGGGGGCGTCCGCCGACGGAGCCGGTGCCGGCCGTCGGTGGTGGGGCTCGTCCCTGTTGGGGTGCTGCCCCCCCGGGGGCCGCGCTCGCGCGGCTGAAAGCCGGGTGGTCGGCCGGGCCGGAGGCCCCCGGTCAGCGGGTCGTCAGGGCCGGTTCCTTCTCCGCCGGGGGGTCGTCCGGCGCTCCCGTCACGTCCGGGTCCTTCACCGTCTCCCGCCACAGCCGGGTGCACGAGATGAGCGTCGCGACCACCAGCAGGGCGTTGCGCAGCGTCAGCGTCGCCACCCCCAGCTTGTCGCTGGCCACGACGTGCGAGAACCAGATGGGGAACTCCAGCTGCGTCAGCGGAGCCGCCAGCAGCACCAGCGCGATCGGCAGCCCCTGCCGCGTCGCCCGCATCGTCATGCACACCGCCGCCAGGCCGATCAGCCACACCACGTACTGCGGGCTGATCACCCGGCTGGTCGTGGTGAACAGCAGCACCGCGGCGAACGCCGCGTCGCACAGGGTCGTCTCGGTGAACCGGCGGGCCCGCAGGCGCCACACCAGCAGCCAGCCGAAGGCCAGCACGCTCAGGGCGAGCGCGAGCCGGCTCACCGTGCGGACGTACGGGCCGAGGAATTCCACCGAGCCGTAGTTCAGCCGCGCGTGACCGTGCCACCCGAAGTGCCGGCCCAGGTGGAAGATCAGCGACCCCAGGGACTCCACCTCCGTGCCCCGGTCGCGCTGGAACGTCAGGAACGCCAGCGCCCCCGGCATCGTCACCGCGAACAGCAGCCCCAGCGCCAGCGCCGTCAGCAGCGCCGAGCTCCACAGGGAACGGGTGCGGCGGCCGCGCGGCGAGCCGATCAGGAGCAGCAGCGGCCACACCTTCAGCAGCGCGCCGAACCCCATGAGGGCACCCGCCAGCCGGGTCCGCCGCCCCGCCACCAGCAGTGCCGCGACCGCGACGGCCGTCACCATCACGTCGTAACGGGCATAGACGATCGGCCCCAGCAGGGGTACGCCCAGCACCCAGACCCACACCCCCGCCGCACTGCGCCGCCTGCCCCGCACCGAGTAGAGCAGCAGCGTGAGGACCACCGCGTCCGCCAGGAAGCAGACCACGAAGAACGCCGGGGCGTAGTCGAGGAACGGCAGCAGCCCCGGCGCGAGCACGGCGAGCGCGGCGGCCGGCGGGTACTGCCAGGTCACGTCGTCGTAGGGGAAGGTGCCGGTGCTCAGCACCCCGTACCAGCCCTGGTAGATCACCTCGATGTCGACGGAGACGTCCGACCCCGGCATCACCCACACCCGGAACACACACATCAACAGCACGGCCCGGGTGACGGCCCACACCGCGATCGAGAGCCGCAATCCAGCGCCCGCCATCATTCACCTCGTCCTTCACGGTCCTACACGCCCACCGCGCGCCGCTACTGCAAGGCATGATGCCCGCCCGGGCCGCCCAGGAGCGGTGACGTGGCGGTACGCGGCCCCGTTGCCGCCCGATCGCCGCCTCCGGGGCACCCGGTACTGTCGGGCGCGATGGACAAGACCCTGATCGTCACCAATGACTTCCCGCCCCGGCCCGGCGGTATCCAGGCGTTCCTGCACAACATGGCGCTGCGCCTGGACCCGGCCGATCTCGTCGTCTACGCCTCCACGTGGAAGCGCGGCCGGGAAGGAGCCGAGGCCACCGCCCGGTTCGACGCCGAGCAGCCCTTCACGGTCGTCCGCGACCGGACGACGATGATGCTGCCCACCCCGGCGGTGACCCGGCGGGCGACCGCGCTGCTGCGGGAGCACGGCTGCACCTCCGTGTGGTTCGGGGCCGCCGCGCCGCTGGGCCTGATGGCCCCCGCGCTGCGCCGGGCGGGCGCCCGCCGGCTGGTCGCCACGACGCACGGGCACGAGGCCGGCTGGGCCCAGCTGCCCGTCTCCCGGCAGCTGCTGCGGAAGATCGGCGAAGCGACGGACACAATCACCTATCTGGGGGAGTACACCCGCTCCCGCATCGCCGCCGCGCTGACGGACGAGGCCGCCGCGCGCATGGTGCAACTGCCGCCCGGCGTGGACGAGAAGACCTTCCACCCCGGCTCCGGCGGCGAGCGGGTCCGCGCCCGCCTCGGCCTCAGCGGCCGGCCCGTCGTGGTGTGCGTCTCCCGGCTCGTGCCCCGCAAGGGCCAGGACACCCTGATCCGGGCCATGCCCCGGATCCTGGCGGCCGTGCCGGACACGGTGCTGCTCATCGTCGGCGGCGGCCCGTACGGCAAGGACCTGGAGAAGCTGGCCGCGGAGACCGGCGTCGCCCACGCGGTCCGCTTCACCGGGCCCGTCCCCTGGGAGGAGCTGCCCGCCCACTACGGCGCCGGTGACGTCTTCGCGATGCCCTGCCGCACGCGCCGGGGCGGCCTGGACGTCGAAGGGCTCGGCATCGTCTACCTGGAGGCGTCGGCGACGGGCCTGCCCGTCGTGGCCGGCGACTCCGGCGGCGCCCCGGACGCCGTCCTGGAGGGGGAGACGGGCTATGTGGTGCGGGGCGGCTCCGCCGAGGAGTCCGCGGACCGCATCGTCACGCTGCTCGGTGACGAGGCGCTGCGGACCCGCATGGGCGAGCGGGGGCGGCTGTGGGTGGAGGAGAAGTGGCGCTGGGACCTGCTGGCCGACCGCCTGAAGCTGTTGCTGTGAAACGCCGGCGCCGGGCAGGCTCAGCGAGCCCGCCCGGCGCTTGAGGGCAATCAGTAAGAGGGCAATCGGTAAGGGGAGCCGCTACCCGCGGTAGAGGGCCTCGATCTCGTCCGCGAAGTCCTTCGCCACCACGTTCCGCTTCAGCTTCAGCGACGGCGTCACATGGCCGGAAGCCTCCGTGAACTGCGCCGGCAGGATGCGGAACTTCCGGACCGACTCCGCCTTGGAGACCGCCGCGTTGCCGTCGTCGACGGCCTTCTGCACGGCCGCCAGCAGCTCGGGGTCACCGGCCAGCTCGGCCGGGGTGGTGCCGGCCGGCTTGCCGTTGTCGGCCAGCCAGCGCGGCAGGAAGTCCTCGTCCAGGGTGATCAGCGCGCCGACGAACGGGCGGGCGTCACCGACCACCATGCACTCGGCGATCAGGGCGTGGGCGCGGATGCGGTCCTCGATCACGGCCGGGGCGACGTTCTTGCCGCCCGCCGTGACGATGATCTCCTTCTTCCGGCCGGTGATCGTCAGGTAGCCGTCCTCGTCGAGCGTGCCCAGGTCCCCGGTGTGGAACCAGCCGTCCACCATGGCGTCCGCGGTGGCCGTCTCGTTGTTCCAGTAGCCCTGGAAGAGGTGCTCGCCGTGCAGCAGCACCTCGCCGTCGTCGGCGATCCGCACGACCGAGCCGGGCAGCGGCTGCCCGACCGTGCCGATCTTCTGCCGGTCCCAGGGGTTGAAGGCGGTGGCCGCGCAGGTCTCGGTGAGGCCGTAGCCCTCCAGGACCGTGAAGCCGATGCCCCGGTAGAAGTGGCCCAGGCGCTCGCCCAGCGGCGCGCCCCCGGAGATCGCGTGCGTGGCCCGGCCGCCCAGGACGGCGCGCAGCTTGCCGTAGACCAGCCGGTCGAAGATCGCGTGCTTGATGCGCAGGCCCAGCGACGGGCCCGCGGGGTTGTCCATGGCCCGGCTGTAGGCGATGGCGGTGTCGGCGGCCTTGTCGAAGATCTTGCCCTTGCCGTCGGCCTGGGCCTTGGCCCGCGCGCCGTTGTAGACCTTCTCGAAGACGCGCGGCACCCCGAGGATCAGCGTCGGCCGGAAGGCGGCGAGCTCGTCCGTCAGGTTCCTGATGTCCGGGACGCAGCCGAGCTTGATGGGCGCCAGCACCGCCGAGATCTCCACCAGCCGCCCGAAGACGTGGGCGGTGGGCAGGAAGAGGAGCACCGAGGAGTCGCCCGTGCGGAACAGCGGCTTGAGCCGCTCCACGGCGTTGCCGCACTCCACGAAGAAGCTGCGGTGGCTGAGCACACAGCCCTTGGGGCGCCCGGTGGTGCCCGAGGTGTAGACGATGGTCGCGGGGGAGTCGGCGTTGGCGAGCGCGCTGCGCTCGTCCACCTCCTCGTCGCTCAGCCCCTCGCCGGCGGTCCGCAGCCGTTCGACGGCGTCGCCCTCGATCTGCCAGATCTGCGTCAGGTCCGGCAGCCGGTCGCGCACGGACGCGACGGCCGACTCGTGCGCCGCGGTCTCCACCACGCAGGCGACGGCCCCGGAGTCGCCGAGGATCCACTGGATCTGCTCGGCCGAGCTGGTCTCGTAGACCGGCACGGTCACGCCGCCGGCGCTCCAGATGGCGAAGTCCAGCAGCGTCCACTCGTAGCGGGTGCGGGACATCAGCCCCACCCGGTCGCCCGGCCGCACACCGGAGGCCATCAGCCCCTTGGCCGCGGCCCGGACCTCCGCGAGGAAGGCCGCGGCGCTGACGTCCTCCCAGCGGCCGTCGACCTTGCGTCCGATGACGGCGACATCGGGGCGCTGCGCGGCGTTGCGGCGGATGAGATCCGTCAGGTTTCCGTCCGCAGGGACCTCGTAGAGGGCCGGAAGGCTGAACTCGCGCAAGACTGCTGCTCCTCGTCGGGCGCCGGCGCCGCCGCGTCTTCGAGGGGCGCTGCGTCGGCTGCGGTCCATGGTCAGGCAAGGGGGGTAGTGGACTGCCCGGACGTTACCCACCAGTACGGCTTTCGAATAGAGGGTTGCGGCCAGATGTTCTCTGCGTCACATGCCACGGGACTGCTCTGCGAACCCTAGCCCGTGCGCTGGGTGACCCGGAAGTAACCGCAGGTCGGAGACCTTCCGAAGGCGGCGTCGCAGCGCCTAGGGTGATCGGTATGCGAGGCGACTTCAGGGTTCACGTGGTCAGCGACGTGCACGGCAACAGCGAGGGCCTCGCCCGGGCCGGCGAGGGCGCCGACGCCCTGATCTGCCTGGGCGACCTGGTCCTCTTCCTCGACTACGCCGACCACTCCCGCGGCATCTTCCCCGACCTGTTCGGGGTCGCCAACGCCGACCGGATCGTGGAGCTGCGCACCGCGCGCCGCTTCGACGAGGCCCGCGAGCTGGGCCGGCGCCTGTGGGCCGGCCTCGACAAGGAAGCGGCGATCGAGGCCGCGGTGCGCAAGCAGTACGCCGAGCTCTTCGCCGCCTTCCCCACCCCCACCTACGCCACCTACGGCAACGTCGACATCCCCCGGCTGTGGCCCGAGTTCGCCGGGCCCGGCACCACCGTCCTCGACGGGGAGCGGGTGGAGATCGGCGGACGCGTCTTCGGCTTCGTCGGCGGAGGCCTGCGCACGCCCATGCGCACCCCCTACGAGATCGACGACGAGGAGTACGCCGCCAAGATCACCGCACTCGGCGAGGTGGACGTGCTCTGCTCGCACATCCCGCCCGACGTGCCCGAGCTCTGCTACGACACCGTCGCCCGCCGCTTCGAGCGCGGCAGCGCCGCCCTCCTGGCCGCGATCCGCGCGACCCGGCCCCGCTACGCCCTCTTCGGCCACGTCCACCAGCCGCTCGCGCGCCGGATGCGCATCGGCGCCACGGAGTGTGTCAACGTCGGGCACTTCGCCTCCACGGGCACACCCTGGGCGCTGGAGTGGTGACGGCCGGCGCCAGGTAGCCTTCACCCGCAGGCATACGAGGCACATGAGGCAGCGCGAACCCGGTACGGAGGAGCCACGCAGATGGCGGAACACACCAGCTCGAGCATCACGATCGAGGCCACCCCGGCCGAGGTCATGGCAGTGATCGCGGACTTCGACCGCTACGCGGAGTGGACCGGGGAGGTCAAGCAGGCCGAGGTGCTCGCCAAGGACGACCAGGGCCGCGCCGCGCAGGTGCGGCTCGTCCTCGACGCGGGCGCGATCAAGGACGACCACACGCTGGCCTACACCTGGCCGGAGCCCGGCGTCGTCAGCTGGTCCCTGGTCAAGTCGCAGATGCTGCGCCAGCTCGACGGCTCCTACAGCCTGGAGCCGGAGGCCGGCGGCAGCCACACCAAGGTGACGTACCAGCTCACCGTGGACGTCAAGATCCCGATGCTCGGGATGATCAAGCGCAAGGCGGAGAAGGTCATCATCGACCGCGCCCTGGACGGTCTCAAGCAGCGCGTGGAGAGCACCAAGGCGCTCTAGCCGGCGTCGGCACCGCCTCCCCCACCGGCTCCACCGGCCGCCGGCATCACCCGACGCCCCCTCGTACCACGCACCTCATTGCCGGAGGCTTCTCCTTGCGCACGGTCCTCGTCACCGGTCCCGGCGGCGCGGGCCGCACCACCACCGCGGCCGCCACGGCGCTCGCCGCGACCCTCGCCGCTCCCCGGGCCGGGCGGCACCACCGCGTCCTGCTGCTCACCGCCGACCGCGGGCCCACCCCCGAGGCGGTGCTCGGCACCGCCCTGCCACCCCCGCCACCGGGCGGGGCCGCGGGCACCCCCTGGGGGCCGCCCGCCGAGGCCGCCGCCGGGCTGTGGGCCGCCCGCATCGCCACCGGCGAACACTTCCAGGACCGCGCCCGCGACCTCCAGGACCGCGGCGCCTCGCTCTTCGACCTGCTCGGCTCCACCCCCCTCGACGCCGAGGAGCTCACCGAACTCCCCGGCGCCGAACCCCTCGCCGTCCTCTCCGCCCTCCGGGCCGCCCACGAGAGCGCCGACTGGGACCTCCTCGTCGTCGACATGCCGCCCGCCCACGACACCGTGCGCCTGCTCGCCCTGCCCGAGCAGTTGCGCCGCTACCTCCGCCGGCTCCTGCCCGCCGAACGGCAGGCGGCCCGTGCCCTGCGCCCGATGCTCGCCCAGCTCGCCGGGGTGCCGATGCCCGCGCAGCGGCTGTACGAGACCGCCGAGCGCTGGGAGGAGGAGCTCGCCGCCGTCCAGCGCGTGATCGAGGCGCCCGGCACCACCGTCCGCCTGGTCGCCGAACCCGGCCCCCTCGCCGCCGAGGACCTGCGCGTCGCCCGCGCCGGCCTCGCCCTCCAGGGCTGCCGCGTCGACGCCCTCGTCGCCACCCGGCTGCTCCCCGACGGCGCCGACGCCTCCCCCGACCCCTGGCTGGCCGGCCTCGCCGCGGAGCAGAACGCCACGTACAAGGCGCTCCAGCAGGACTTCCTCGTCGACGGCGTCACCGTCTGCGCCCTGCCCCACCTCGGCCGCGCGCCCCGCGGCCACCGGGACCTCACCGAGCTCGTCACCCGCGCCCGCTCGACCACCATCGGCGGCCCCGCCGGGGCACCCGGCATCGCCGCGGGCCAGGGCCTGGCCGACGAGCTCGACGGCTGGACGGCCGCCGGCCACGGCCCCGAGGACGCCTGGACGGTCGAGGACCGTCTCGCCACCGACGGCGTCCTGCTCTGGCGGCTGCCCCTGCCCGGCGCCGACCGGGACACCCTCGACCTCATACGCAGGGGCGACGAACTCATCGTCGGCGCCGGGCCCTTCCGCCGCGTCCTGCCCCTGCCCTCCGCGCTGCGCCGCTGCGCCGTCTCCGGGGCGGGCCTGCGGGACGGGGCCCTGTGCGTCCGCTTCACCCCCGACCCGGCCCTCTGGCCGCGGACCCCCTGAACACCGCTCCGGCGTTCAGGTAACGTCGAAGGAAATCCCCGTCGCAGGAGTCCGCCATGAGCGATGCCACCCAGCGCCCCGCACCCGACGCGGCGGCCGATCCCGATGCCTGGGGCCAGGCGTGCGCCGAGGACCTCGCCGCCGAGCGGGCCCGCCGCCGCGAGAAGTACGGGCAGCCGCCCGGCAGCGCCGCCGAGGAGCTCCGCAAGCTCTTCGACGCCGTGAGCGAGAAGGTCTCCGCCCTCCAGCTGCCGCTCGCCGGCACCGCCGCGCAGGGCGTCGTCCAGCAGGTCGTCGCCCAGGCCAAGGCCGCCGTCGAACCGGTCATCGAGCGCAACCCCGACGTCTTCGACCACCTGGCCTCCGCCGGCTCCGAACTGCTCGCCGCCTACCGGGCGGCCGTCCAGGGCCAGGAGCAGCGCTGGACCCGGGGCGAGCCGCCCCGGCATCCCGGAGCCGGTGAGGGCCCCGGCAAGGGTGACGGGGCGACGGGCGGATCCGAGCGCATCGACCTGGACTGATCCCGGACCGATCCCCTCCGCGGGGTGAACGGCACGGGGGCACTCCCGTGCTCCGGTACGGTGGGGCGCGGCGGGGTTCGAGCGAATAACTGAGGGACACATGGGACTCACCATCGGCGTCGACATCGGCGGCACGAAGATCGCGGCCGGCGTGGTCGACGAGGACGGCAAGATCCTCGCGACCTGCAAGGTACCCACCCCGGCGACGCCCGAAGGGGTCGTCGACGCCATCGCGGACGCGGTGCGCACGGTCGGTGCCGACCACGAGATCGAAGCCGTGGGCATCGGTGCCGCCGGCTACGTGGACGACAAGCGGGCCACCGTCCTCTTCGCCCCGAACATCAACTGGCGCCACGAGGCCCTGAAGGACAAGGTCGAGCAGCGCGTCGGCCTCCCGGTCGTCGTGGAGAACGACGCCAACGCCGCCGCCTGGGGCGAGTACCGCTTCGGCGCCGGCCAGGGCCACGACGACGTCATCTGCATCACGCTGGGCACCGGCCTCGGCGGCGGCATCATCATCGGCAACAAGCTGCGCCGCGGCCGCTTCGGCGTGGCCGCCGAGTTCGGCCACATCCGCGTCGTGCCGGACGGCCTGCTGTGCGGCTGCGGCAGCCAGGGCTGCTGGGAGCAGTACGCCTCCGGCCGCGCCCTCGTCCGCTACGCCCGCCAGCGCGCCAACGCCACCCCCGAGAGCGCCGAGATCCTCCTCGGCCTCGGCGACGGCACCCCCGAGGGCATCCAGGGCAAGCACATCAGCGACGCCGCCCGCCAGGGCGACGCGGTGGCCGTCGACTCCTTCCGCGAACTGGCCCGCTGGGCCGGCGCGGGCCTGGCCGACCTCGCCTCGCTCTTCGACCCCTCGGCGTTCATCGTCGGCGGCGGCGTCTCCGACGAGGGCGACCTCGTCCTGGACCCCATCCGCAAGTCCTTCCGCCGCTGGCTGGTCGGCGGCGAGTGGCGCCCCCACGCGCAGGTCCTCGCCGCCCAGCTGGGCGGCAAGGCGGGCCTCGTGGGCGCGGCGGACCTGGCCCGACAGGGCTGACCCCCGGTGCCCCGCGGAGCCCCGCGGGGCACCGCACCGATCACGACGGCGCGCAGGGAGTCCCTCCCGGCGCGCCGTCGCGCTTCTCCCCCTTGCCCCGGCACGACGGAAAAGCACGAGGTAGCCGCATGAGTTCTGCCCCACTGCCGGACCTCCCGGCATCCCGCACCGCGGCGGACGGCTCGGCAGTCGTCCGCGTCCTCAGCTACAACATCCGCTCCATGCGGGACGACACCGAGGCCCTCGCCCGGGTGATCCGCGCCTGCGCCCCCGACGTCGTCTGCGTGCAGGAAGCCCCCCGCTTCTTCCGCTGGCGCAAGGCCGCCGCCCGCCTCGCCCGCACCTCCGGGCTCGTCTACGTCACCGGCGGCGCCACGGCCTCCGGCCCCATGATCCTGTCCTCGCTGCGCGCCACCGTCGAACACACCGACGACGTGCTGCTGCCCCGCACCCCCGGCCTGCACCAGCGGGGCTTCGCGACGGCGGTACTGCGCTTCGGCGGGGCCCGGCTCGGCGTCCTCAGCTGCCACCTGAGCATGCGGGACGGCGAGCGCTACGGGCAGGGCCGGCTGCTCCTCGACAAGCTGGCCTCGCTCGGCGTCCCGCACGCCGTCGCGGCCGGCGACCTCAACGACCGGCCCGACGGCCGCACGTTCGGCCTCCTCGCGGACGCCCTCCAGGACGGCTGGGCCACGGCGCCGTGGGGCCGCGAACACACCACGCGCCTCGGCGACCCGCTCCAGCGCATCGACGCGGTCTTCGCGACCGGGGGCGTGGAGGTGCTCGGCTGCGGTGTCCCCATGGGGCTGCCGGGCATCGAGGAGAAGGACCTGCGGGCGGCGACGGATCACCTGCCGGTGTTGGCGGCGCTGAGGGTGCCGGTCGCCGGCTAGCGTCCTGTCCGTTTCCGGCTGCGGGCCGTCGTTGCCGCCTGCGGCGGGCGCCCTGCGGGCGCGCCCTCAAACGCCGGACGGGCTGTTCTTGCCGAGCTTCAGACGACCGCGCCGCGGCCCGGGTCGTCGTCCTCCTCGTCGCTGTCCTTCATCCGCAGGACGAGCGTGGCGAAGCCGCCCAGGAAGCCGCCGACCCCCAGGGTGGTGAGCCACCACGTCAGCTCCTGGCGCAGCAGCACCATGAGGAGGAGCAGCAGCGGGCCGCCGAGCACCGCGATCCACGCGAAGCGGGCCGTCACGTCACCGGTCGGGAGCGGCGGGGGCTCCGGCGGGACGAAGTGGCCCTCTTCGGCGTCGTCGGTGCCGTCGGCGTCGTCCTCACCGGGGGCCGCGGCCGAGTCCCAGTCGCGGGGGCCGACGCCCGGGGCGTAGACGATGAAGCCGCCCACCGGCTGGTCCGGGCGGCCCGGGTCCGCCGGGGCGGGCGCCGAGGGCGACTTCGGGGCCTCGGGGGAATCAGCGGACTCGACGGGATCAGCGGGCTCGCTCCTGCCCAGCTTCCCGCCGGGGGCGGCGGTGTCGGGCACGTCACCGGAGGCGGGCCAGCGGCCGCTGTCCGGGTCGGGCTGCTCCCCGTACGCGGCGACGAGCTCCGCCCACGCGGCGTCCTCGTCCAGGGGGTCGCGGCTCTCGTCGCGGTCGCGGTCCGCGTCGTGCTCAGCCACGGGTGGCCGCCGTCCCCGCCTCGCCGACGTGCGCCGAGAGGCGGCTGATGAACGCGTGGGTCTGCTCGAAGATCAGCTCGGCGTCGTGGTCGAGGGTCGCCACGTGGTAGCTGCGCTCCAGCAGCCGCTCGGTGAGATCCCGTGAGGAGACGCGGGCCAGGATGCGCGCCGAGTCGGCGGGCGGGACGACGTGGTCCTCGGGGCTGTGCATCAGCAGCAGCGGCTGGGTGACCTCGGGCAGCTCGGCGTCGAGCTGTTGCAGGAAGCGGCGGAAGGAGTACGCCGCGTGCAGCGGCACCCGGTCGTAGCCGAGCTCCTCGGCGCCCGGCTTGGCGATGTCGCTGGCGATGCCCGCCGTCGTCGGCATCAGGTGGCGCACCACCGGCAGCGCCTTGGCGGCCAGGCCGTGCACCTTGTTGGCGGGGTTGACCAGGACGACGCCGGAGATTGCGGCACCGTGCTTGGCCGCGAGCCGCAGGGCCAGCGCGCCACCCATGGACAGCCCGCAGACGAACACCTCGGAACACCGCTCCCGCAGCTCCCGCAGGGCCCGGTCGACCTCCGCGTACCAGTCCTGCCAGCCGGTGAGCTGCATGTCCTGCCAGCGCGTGCCGTGGCCGGGCAGCAGGGGCAGCGAGACGCTGAGGCCCCGCTCCGCGAGAGACTCGGCCCAGGGCCGTACGGACTGCGGGGAACCGGTGAAGCCGTGACACACGAGGACGCCGACCTCTCCGCCGTCGTGGCGGAACGGCTCGGCTCCGGGGAGGAGCGGCACCGGAATCTCCGATCGGTGGAACGGGAAAAGGGGTCTGGCCCTCAGCGTACGCGGAGCGCCGCACGGCGGGTAGGCAGGTTAAGGTCTCCTCGTCACTACAGGAGGTTCTGGGTTGTTCTACGGCGCAATGAAGCTGTCCATCGGCGGGTCGCTGAAGCTTGCCTTCCGGCCGTGGGTGGAGGGGCTGGAGAACATCCCGGCCGACGGTCCCGCGATCCTGGCGAGCAACCACCTCTCCTTCTCGGACTCCTTCTTCCTCCCCGCGGTGCTCGATCGCAAGATCACCTTCATCGCGAAGCAGGAATACTTCACCTCCCCCGGAGTCAAGGGAAAGCTGACGGCCGCCTTCTTCAAGGGCGTCGGTCAGCTCCCGGTCGACCGTTCGGGTGGCCGCGGTGCCGGCGAGGCCGCGATCAAGAGCGGTCTGGAGGTCCTGGAGCGCGGTGAGCTGTTCGGCATCTACCCGGAGGGCACCCGTTCCCCCGACGGCCGCCTCTACCGCGGCAAGCCGGGCGGGCTGGCCCGCGTGGCCCTCCTGTCGGGAGCGCCGGTCATCCCGGTGGCCATGATCGACACCGAGAAGGTGCAGCCCCCCGGCAAGGTCCTGCCCAAGATGATCAAGCCGGGCATCCGGATCGGGAAGCCGCTGGACTTCAGCCGCTACCACGGCATGGACGGCGACCGCTTCATCCTGCGCTCGGTGACCGACGAGGTCATGTACAAGATCATGGAGCTGTCCGGCCAGGAGTACGTCGATATCTACGCGACCGCCGCCAAGCGGCAGATCGCGGACGAGGCCA
Organism: Streptomyces sp. NPDC046215; assembly: GCF_040646215.1. Classification (NCBI taxonomy): domain Bacteria; kingdom Bacillati; phylum Actinomycetota; class Actinomycetes; order Kitasatosporales; family Streptomycetaceae; genus Streptomyces; species Streptomyces sp. NPDC046215. Next base: position 44,488 of record NZ_JBEYZW010000026.1, read on the forward strand.
AGCGCAAGGCCGAGGAGGAGAAGGCGGCCAAGGCCGCCGGACTCGACAAGGCGGGGAAGCGGCCCGAGGCGTAACCGCGCCCGGCTGGGGGGTTCGGTCGATGACACCGCGCAGCGGGAAGCCGCGCGCCGTACGGATGTCCGTGGAGCTGCCGCTGTGGCGCGCGCTGACGGGGTACCGCATCCTGACGCTGGGCTATGCCCTCGCGCTCTTCTTCCTCAACTACCACGAGTACGCCCACCCGCTCGGCGCCGCTCTCTACATGGGCGTACTCACCGCGTGGATGGCGGTGACCTGGAGCTGGGTCACCTCGCCCGAACGCTGCACCAAGCGGTTCCTCGTCGCCGACCTCTCCCTCGCCCTGGTCGGCATCCTGCTCACCGCCGCCGTCGACTCCGCCGAGCGCATCGACGGGGGCGCGGCCACCCTCCCGTCCATCTGGGCGGGCGGCGCGGTGCTGGGCTGTGCCATCAAGGGCGGCTGGCGCTGGGCGGCCGTCGGCTCCACGCTCGTGGCCGTCGCCAACCTCGCCGAGCGCGGCAGCCCCGCCCGCGACACCGTCCACAACGTGCTGCTGGTGTGGGTGTCCTCCATCGCCATCGGCTACATCGTCGAGGTGGCCCGCGCCAGTGAGCGCACCCTCGCCCGGGCCCTGCAGATCGAGGCCGCCACCCGCGAGCGCGAGCGGCTGGCCCGCGACATCCACGACGGCGTCCTCCAGGTCCTGGCCATGGTCCAGCGCCGCGGCACCGCCCTCGGCGGCGAGGCGGCCGAGCTCGGCCGGATGGCCGGCGAGCAGGAGATCGCCCTGCGCACCCTGGTCGCCGGGGGCCTGCTGCCCCCGCAGCGCTCCGCCGAGCAGCTCGCCGAGGACGCCGAGCTCGTCCGCTCCGTCCGCGCCCCGGTCCGGCCCGCCGGGCCCGCGCGGCCGCCCGCGGGCCCCTGCGACGTGGGGGCGCTGCTCGCCCCGCACGCCGGAGCCGGCGTCTCCTTCGCCGGGCCCGGCACCCCCGTCCTCCTGGAGGCGGCCGCCGCGGCGGAGCTGGCGGCCGCCGTCAGCGCGGCGTTGGACAATGTCCGCAAGCACGCCGGCGACGGCGCGCGGGCCTGGATCCTGCTGGAGGACGAGCCGGACGCCGTCGTCGTCACCGTGCGGGACGACGGCCCGGGCATTCCCGAGGGCCGGCTGGCCGACGCGGAGCGGGAGGGGCGCATGGGCGTCGCCCTGTCGATCCGCGGCCGGCTGCGGGATCTGGGCGGCAGCGCCGAGCTGCTGTCCGTGCCCGGCCAGGGCACAGAAGTCGAATTGAGAGTTCCACGGGGAGCGGGGCCGAAGGATGAGTGAGACGACCGTGAAGGTCATGGTGGTCGACGACCACCCCATGTGGCGCGACGCCGTCGCCCGCGACCTGGCCGGCGCCGGGTTCGACGTCGTGGCGACCGCGGGGGACGGGCCCCAGGCGGTACGCCGGGCGCGGGCCGCCGCCCCCGACGTCCTGGTCCTGGACCTCAACCTGCCCGGCCTGCCCGGCGTCGCCGTCTGCAAGGAAGTCGTGGGGGAGAACCCCGCGCTGCGCGTCCTGGTGCTCTCCGCCAGCGGCGAGCACGCCGACGTCCTGGAGGCCGTGAAGTCCGGCGCGACCGGGTACCTCCTGAAGTCCGCCAGCACCGAGGAGCTGGTCGACGCCGTCCGCCGCACCGCCGCCGGCGACCCCGTCTTCACCCCCGGCCTCGCCGGGCTGGTCCTCGGCGAGTACCGGCGGCTGGCCGCCGACCCCGCCCCGGCCGCCGCCGACGACCCCGGCGCGCCCCGGCTGACGGACCGTGAGACCGAGGTGCTGCGCCTCGTCGCCAAGGGCCTGTCGTACAAACAGATCGCCGAGCGGCTGGTTATTTCCCACCGGACGGTGCAGAACCATGTGCAGAACACCTTGGGCAAGCTCCAGTTGCACAACCGCGTGGAGCTCGTGCGCTACGCGATAGAGCGAGGTCTCGACGACGCCTGACCTTCCGCGGCCGGGCGTTCCCGGCTGAAGGGAGATTGTCATGCGGGTCGGAGTGCTGACCGGCGGTGGTGACTGCCCCGGGCTCAACGCAGTCATCCGCGCCGTCGTCCGCAAGGGCGTCCAGGACTACGCGTACACGTTCACCGGCTACCGCGACGGCTGGCGGGGGCTGCTCCACGGCAGGTCGGTCCCGCTGAACATCCCCGCCGTCCGCGGCATCCTGCCCCGCGGCGGCACCGTGCTCGGCTCCTCGCGCACCAACCCCTTCACGCAGGACGACGGCGTCGCCCGGATCCGGGAGACCCTCACCAAGGACGAGGTCGACGCCCTGATCGCCATCGGCGGCGAGGACACCCTCGGCGTCGCCGCCCGCCTCCACGGGGAGCACGGCATCCCCTGCGTCGGCGTCCCCAAGACCATCGACAACGACCTCTCCGCCACCGACTACACCTTCGGCTTCGACACCGCCGTCAACATCGCCACCGAGGCCATCGACCGCCTGCACACCACCGCCGAGTCCCACATGCGGGTCCTCGTCGTGGAGGTCATGGGCCGGCACGCGGGCTGGATCGCCCTGCACTCCGGGCTCGCGGGCGGCGCCAACGTCATCCTCATCCCCGAGCAGCGCTTCGACCTCGACGAGATCTGCGGCTGGGTCACCTCCCGCTTCACCTCCAGCTACGCCCCGATCGTCGTCGTCGCCGAGGGCGCCATGCCCAGGGACGGCGACCTGGTCCTCAAGGACGCCGCCGCACAGGACTCCTTCGGACACGTGCGGCTCTCCGGGGTCGGCGAGTGGCTGGCGAAGGAGATCGAACGGCGCACGGGCAAGGAGGCGCGGACCACGGTCCTCGGGCACGTGCAGCGCGGCGGCACCCCCAGCGCCTTCGACCGCTGGCTCGCCACCCGCTTCGGCCTGCACGCGATCGCCGCCGTGCGGGACGGCGACTTCGGGAAGATGGTCGCCCTGCGGGGGACGGACATCGTCCGCGTCGACCTGGGCGAGGCCACGGCGCGGCTGAAGACCGTGTCGGCGGCCCGGTACGAGGAGGCCAAGGTCTTCTTCGGCTGAGCCGGCCGGCTACCGCCGGGCGGGCCGACTTCGGCTCGCCCGGCGGGTGGGGCACCGCTTCACTCCCGTCCGGCCCGGACGCGCACCGCCGTCAGCAGCTCCGTCACGATCGCCGCCCCGCCCAGCGTCAGCACCGACTCCGGGTGGAACTGGACCCCCGCGAACCCCTCCGCGCGCAGCGCGTGCACCTCTCCGGTCGCCGGGTCGCGGGCCACCTCCACCCGGTGCGCCGCCAGCTCCGCTTCCGCGACGTCCGTACACCGTGCCGCGAAGGTGTTGTAGAAGCCCACCGTCTCCGGCCGGCCGAAGAAGTCGATCCGCCGCTGCGCCCCCTGCGACGGATCGGTCTTGCGGACGATCTCCAGGCCCAGCTCCGACGCGATCAGCTCGTGCCCCAGGCACACCCCCAGCAGCCCGTGCCGGTGCCCGCGCAGCAGCTCCGCGGTCAGGCCGCGCAGCAGCCGCATCTTCGGGTCGGCCGCGTCGGACGGGTCGCCGGGCCCGGGCCCCAGCACCACCGGGCCCTCGTGGGCCAGGGCGGCCTCCCGCAGCCCCGGCGCGTCGTAGCGCCGCACCGTGACCGCCAGGCCCGAGGTGCGCAGCAGGTGCGCCAGCATCGCGGTGAAGGTGTCCTCGCCGTCGACGACGAGCGCGTGGCCGGCCGGTGCCGCCGCCGGGGCCTGCATCCGCAGCCAGAACGGGGCCAGGTCCGCGCGCCGGGCGTCCAGCGCGGCCCGTACCGCCGGGGCGTCCGCGAGCCGGGCCGCGGGGGCGGCCGCGGCGGGCCGGCCGGGGGTCCGTACGCCCAGCGCCGTCAGCACGCCCGCCGCCTTGGCGTGCGTCTCGGCGACCTCGCCCTCGGGGGTGGAGTGCCGCACCAGGGTCGCGCCGACGGGCACCCGCAGCCGGCCGCGCCGGTCGATGTCGGCGGTGCGGATGAGGATCGGAGAGTCGAGGGTCTGCCCGCCGCCCGCGTCCCGGCCGATGAGCGCGAGCGCCCCGGCGTAGTAGCCGCGCCCACCGGGCTCGTACCGCTCGATGACGCGGCACGCGTTCTGCACGGGGGAACCGGTCACGGTCGCCGCGAACATCGTCTCCCGCAGGACGTCCCGGACGTCGAGCGAGGAGCGGCCCCGCAGCTCGTACTCGGTGTGCGCGAGGTGGGCCATCTCCTTGAGCCGCGGCCCCACGACGACCCCGCCCCGGTCGCCGACGGTGCACATCATCTTCAGCTCCTCGTCCACCACCATCGAGAGCTCCTCCACCTCCTTGCGGTCGTGGAGGAAGGCCAGCAGCCCCTCCTCGGTGGGGCCCCCGGCCGGGTAGCGATAAGTGCCGCTGATGGGGTTCATCACGACCGTGCCGCCGGACATCCGCACGTGCGCCTCCGGGCTGGCGCCGACCAGGGTCCGGCCGGGCGTGTGGACGACGTAGGTCCAGTACGCGCCCCGCTCGCCGGCCAGCAGCCGCCGGAAGAGGGCCAGGGCGTCGGCCGCCGCGCAGTCGCGGCGGTGCTCTCCCGGGGGGCGGCCGCCGGACCCCCAGCCGGGGACGGTGCCCTCGAAGGTGCGCCGGATGACGAAGTTGGCACCCTCGCCCGTCCCGATCTCGTCCTCGACGACCCGCTCGACGATCCGGGCGTAGTCCGCGTCGCTCACGTCGAACGCGCCGCCCTCGACCCGCACGGCGTGGGCCGGCAGCGCGGCCAGGACCTCGGCGAGCGGCAGCTCGTACGCCTCCTGCGGGCGCAGCACGGCCAGCGGCGTCCCGTCGTCGCGGACGTCGAAGCCGCGCTCGCGGATCTGCCGGAAGGGGATGAGGGCGAGCGCGTCGTGGACCGGGCCGCCGGCCGCGGCACCCCGGGGCAGCGGGATGTCGGTGAGGCGGGCGACCTCCTCCACGGGGCCCAGCAGCAGCTCGACCCGGTCGCCGGGGAGGCCGGGGGTGCGGCGGTGCAGGAGCGCGAAGGGCGGGCAGCCGGGTTCGGTCAGCCGGGCGAGGAGGCGGGGCGTGCGGCGCGGGGTGCGGGGCGGGGTGTCTGCGGTCATCGGGGGAGGTTCCTTCCGGTGAGGGGAGGAACGGCCCGGGAAACACCGAAGGCCGCCCCTCGGGGCGGCCTTCGCGGTGCGTCTTTTCGAGTACGCGCGATCAGTGGGCCGCCGGATGAGCGGTCCACCACCAGTTCTGGGTCGACTGTGCGTACATGCCGCGCACCTTACCGGACGCGCGGCGCGGCCGGGAGGGGTTTTTCCGGGGGCGACGGCGGGAGCGCCCTGAGGCTTGTCTCACAGTGCGGTACTGCGGATGGACCCGCTGTCGCGACACCGTAGGGTTGGAGCGTGACCGTGAATGCTGAACTCCACGCCGGTGGCAACACCTGGCGCTCCCTGCCCGCGGCGCAGCAGCCTGACTGGCCGGACCAAGAGGCTCTGCGCGATGTGATCGCGGAGCTCTCGAGTTATCCGCCCCTCGTCTTCGCCGGCGAGTGCGACCAGCTGCGCGAGCGCCTGGGAGCCGTCGCCCGTGGTGAGGCGTTCCTGCTCCAGGGCGGCGACTGCGCGGAGGCTTTCGACGCCGTCGGCGCCGACCAGATCCGCAACAAGCTCAAGACGCTCCTGCAGATGGGCGCCGTGCTGACCTACGCGGGCTCCGTGCCCGTCGTGAAGGTGGGCCGCATCGCCGGCCAGTACAGCAAGCCGCGCTCGAAGCCGACCGAGACCCGCGACGGCGTGACCCTGCCGACCTACCGCGGCGACTCCGTCAACGGCTTCGCCTTCACGCCCGAGGCCCGCACCCCGGACCCCGAGCGCCTGAAGCGGATGTACCACCACTCGGCCGCCACCTTGAACCTCGTCCGCGCCTTCACCACCGGTGGCTACGCGGATCTGCGCCAGGTGCACGCCTGGAACCAGGACTTCGTGAAGTCCTCCCCGTCCGGCCAGCGCTACGAGGCCGTCGCCCGCGAGATCGACCGGGCGATGAACTTCATGAACGCCTGCGGGGTGGAGCCGGACGAGTTCAAGACCGTCGAGTTCTACGCCTCCCACGAGGCGCTCGTCCTGGACTACGAGTCCGCCCTGACCCGGGTCGACTCGCGGACCGGTGACCTCTACGACGTCTCGGGCCACATGGTCTGGATCGGCGAGCGGACCCGGCAGCTCGACGGCGCGCACATCGAGTTCGCGTCGAAGATCCGTAACCCGATCGGGGTGAAGCTCGGCCCGACGACCACGCCCGAGGACGCGCTGACCCTGATCGAGCGGCTCGACCCGGAGCGCGAGCCGGGCCGGCTGACCTTCATCACCCGCATGGGCGCCGACAAGATCCGCGACCGGCTCCCGGCGCTGGTCGAGAAGGTCACGGCGTCCGGTGCGCAGGTCGTGTGGATCTGCGACCCGATGCACGGCAACACCTTCGAGGCGGCCTCGGGCCACAAGACCCGCCGCTTCGACGACGTGCTGGACGAGGTCAAGGGCTTCTTCGAGGTCCACAAGAGCCTCGGCACCCACCCGGGCGGCATCCACGTCGAGCTGACCGGTGACGACGTCACCGAGTGCGTGGGCGGCGGCGACGAGATCTTCGTCGACGACCTGCACCAGCGCTACGAGACGGCCTGCGACCCGCGGCTCAACCGCAGCCAGTCGCTGGACCTGGCGTTCCTCGTCGCGGAGATGTACCGCGACCAGTAGGAACCCGGCGGGAGACGGCGATGGGGCGCGGATCGAGTGATCCGCGCCCCACTGCGTTGTTAATCCCCGACCGGGCCGGGTAAGGTAAGGGTAACCTTATTGATCAACCCGGTGAGGCGGTGAACCGCGTGTACGTCTGCTCGTGCTTCGGCATCACGGAGCAGCAGGTGCGCGAGCACGCGGACAACGGGGCGTGCACCCCCCGGCAGATCGCCTCCGCCAGCAAGGCCGGCACCGACTGCGGCAGCTGCGTGCGCCGCATCCAGTCCCTGCTCGGCCGGGGCGCGTGTCCGCGCCGCGAGCTGGCCGACCAGGGGGATTCCGGCGTGCTGAGCGCCGAGGTGCCGCAGCCGCAAGCCGCGCAGGCGCAGGCGGCCTGACCCTTCGGGGCGTCGCCGGTCAGTCGGCCCCGCCGTTCGACTGCTCGATGAACTGGGCCAGGTACAGCGGCTCGCCGAGCTTCTCGATCAGGTCCAGCTGGGTGTCGAGGTAGTCGATGTGATTCTCCTCGTCCTCCAGGATGGCCTCGAAGATGTTGGCCGAGGTGATGTCCCCCTTGGCGCGCATGACCTCCACCCCGCGCTTGAGGCGGTCGATGGCCTCGACCTCCACCTGCCGGTCGGCCTGGAACATCTCGATGATCGTCTGGCCGACGCGCACATGGAAGAGGCGCTGGTAGTTCGGCAGCCCTTCCAGGAACAGGATCCGGTCGGTGAGCACCTCCGCGTGCTTCATCTCGTCGAACGACTCGGCTCGGGTGTGCGCGGCGATCTTCGACCAGCCCAGGTGTTCCTGCATTTTCGCGTGCAGGAAGTACTGATTGATGGCAGTGAGCTCGGCCGTCAGCTGTTCGTTGAGAAATTCGATGACCTCGGGGTCGCCCTGCATCGCAGAGGCTCCTTCCAGGAGGATGACTGGCAGGTTGCGCGCATCCTCGCACCGCCCTTCGAAACCGTCCAGTAAGTGCACACTTAGTGGGAGTTGCCCCGATAGCGGAACCCCTGGTCATCAGCAGGGTCAAAGGTCTGACACCATGGAGCCATGGGTCAGTCGGAAAGCCGCAAAGGGGAGCATCTTCAGCTGCCCCCGGGGCAGCGCCTCCAGCGCGGATGGCCGGTGACGCACTACGGGCCGGTGCCGAGGTTCAAGCCCGACCGCTGGGAGTTCCGGGTCTTCGGATCCACCGCGGACGGTGACAAACACTGCTGGACGCACGACGAATTCTCCGCCCTTCCGTATACGACGGTGGTGGCGGATCTCCACTGCGTCACGAAGTACAGCATGCTCGACGCCGAATGGGGTGGAGTTTCGGCCCGGACGGTCCTGGAACTCGCGCCGCCCGCGCCCGAGGTCACCCATGTGATGGTGTGGGCCGAATACGGCTTCAGCTCCAATCTGCGGCTCGCGGACTTCACCGCCGAGAAGACCATGTTCGCTACGCACAAGGACGGCGAACCCCTCACCGCCGAGCACGGCTTTCCGGTACGTCTGGTCGTCCCGCACCTGTACGCCTGGAAGGGTCCCAAGTGGGTGCGCGGCGTGGAGTACATGACCGCCGACCGCCGTGGCTTCTGGGAGGAGCGCGGCTACCACAACGTAGGCGACCCCTGGCGGGAGCAGCGCTACACGTACCAGGAGCAGCCGGGCGAGGGCCCGGAGATCTAGCCCGCGGGCCGGGCCGGCTCAGCCCGCCCAGCCGTCCCGCAGCTCCTTCAGCCGCGCCACGTCCGCCGCGTGTCCCGCCGGCCCGCCCGGCGTCTCGATCGTCAGCGGCACGCCCGCGGTCGCCGGGTGGGTGAACAGCTCCGCGAACGGGTCGGCACCGATATGGCCGGAACCGATGTTCTCGTGCCGGTCCCGGTGGGCGCCGGACGCCTCCTTGGAATCATTGGCGTGGATGAGCTTCAGCCGTCCCTCGCCCACCACGGAGACCAGCTCGTCGAGCGTCCGCTTCATCCCGCCCGGCTCGGCGAGGTCGTGCCCCGCCGCGAAGACGTGGCAGGTGTCCAGGCAGACCCCGAGCCGCGGGTGGTGCTCCAGCGCCTCGAAGTACGGGCCCAGATCCTCCACCAGAGAGCACAGTGAGGACCCCTGCCCGGCCGTCGGCTCCAGCAGCAGCCAGGGGTCGTCGTCGTGCGTCAGCTCGTCCAGCAGCGGCAGCAGCCGCTCGTGGACCTGCTCCAGGGCATCTCGGCGGGGCCTGCCGCCCGTCGCCGAACCGGTGTGGACGACGACGCCGCGCGCGCCGATCGCCCGGCCCCGGCGCAGCGAGTGCCGCAGCGACTCCCCGGACAGCTCGACCGTCGCGGGGGTGTGCGAGCCGAAATTGATCAGATAGGGGGCGTGGACCCAGACCGGCAGCGACTCCCGCGCGCAGGCGTCCCGGAACTCCTCGTCCTGCCGGGGGTTGCCGGCCGGGGTCGCCCAGCCGCGCGGGTTGGCGACGAACACCTGCACCGTCTCGGCGCCCATCTCCCGGGCGTACGGCAGACCGACCTTGGCCAGGCCGCCGGCGACGGGGACGTGGCCGCCGACGGGGTTGCGCAGCCGGGCGGGGGCGGTGCTGTCCATGGCTACAGGCCGCCCTTGAGCTTGACGGTGATGGTGTCGCCCTTGGGCGCCTTCTCGCCGCCCTTGACGGACTGGCTGTCGACGGAGTCGCGGGGGAAGAAGAACGGCTTGTCGACCTTGACCTGGAACCCTGCGCCGGTGAGCGCCTGCCTGGCCTCGGCCTCGCTCTTGCCGGTGACGTCCGGGACCGTGACCATCTCCTTGCCCTTGGAGACCGTCAGGGTGACGGTGTCGCCCTTGGCCGCCTTGTCGCCCTTGCCGGGGGACTGCCCGGCCACCGAGCCCTTGGGCTTGTCGGAGTGCACCTGGGTGTCCGAGACCTCGACCGTGAACCCCCGGCCCTCCAGGGCGGAGGTGGCGTCCGCGACGGACAGCCCGCTGACGTCCGGCACGTCCAGGGCCTCGCCCTTGCTCACCGTCAGTGCCACGGGGGAGTCCGGCCGGCGCTCCGCGCCCGGCTTGGGATCGGTGGCCAGCACCGAGCCCTGCGCGGTCTCGCCGCTGAACTGCTTGCCGACCTCGCCGACCGTCAGGCCCGCGCTCTCGATCTTCCGCTTCGCCTCGTCGAACGGCATGCCCACGACATTGGGTACCTCGGCCTTCGCCGGGCCGCGCGAGACGGTGATCGTCACCTTGCCGGTCTTGCGGATGCGCTCGCCGGTGGCCGGGTCGGTCGCCGTGACGCGGCCCCGCTCGACGGTGTCGCTGAAGTCCTGCTTCACCTTCACGCCGAGCCCCGCCTTGTCGAGCTCCTGCTCCGCCTTGGCCTGCGGCATGTCCAGCACGGCCGGGACGCTGGTGAACTGGCCGGAGTTGATGTACCAGACACCGCCGCCCACCAGCACCACCACGAGGGCGACCAGCGCCGCGAGCAGTCCGAGGCGCGGCCGGGGCCGCCGGGGCGCCCCGGGCGGCGGGCCGGGCGGGGCCGGGGGCGCGGGCGGGTGGTCCAGGCGCGTGGTGCGGTTGAGCGGGTCGTCCGCGGCGGGCAGCGGCCGCGGGGCGGTCCGGGGGATCACGCTCGTGCGGTCCTCGGAACCGGCGGCACCGGCCGCGCCGTCGGGGCCGCCGCTCCCGGGCGGGGTCGCCCGCGGGGGCGTCGCGTCCAGCTGCTCGTCGGTCAGGGCCTCGCGCGCCGTACGGACCCGGCCCAGCAGGCCCACCGCGTCGGCGGGGCGCAGCCGGGGGTCGCGGGCGGTGGCGCCGGCGACGAGGGCGTCCAGCTCGGGAGCCAGCCCCGGGACGGCCGCCGACGGCGGCGGTACGTCCTCGTGGAGGTGCTGGTAGATGACCTGGGCGGGGGTGCTGCCGGTGTGCGGCTTGGCGCCGGTGAGCATCTCGTAGAGGACGACACCGCAGGCGTAGACGTCCACCCGGGCGTCGGCGGTGCCGTGCTCCAGCTGCTCGGGGGCCAGGTAGGACACCGTGCCCAGCACGGACCCGGTGGAGGCCGTGGTGTCGGTGTCCACCGTCCGCACGAGACCGAAGTCGGCGACCTTCACCCGGCCGTCGTCGCCGATCAGCACGTTCTCCGGCTTCATGTCGCGGTGCACCAGGCCCGCGAGGTGGGCCGCGCCGAGCGCGGCCAGCACGGGCTCGGCGATGTCGAGCGCGGCGCGCGGCTGGAGCGCCCCGCGCTCGCGCAGCACGTCGCGCAGGGTGCACCCGGCCACGTACTCCATGGCCAGATAGACGTAGGTGCCGTCGGTGCCCTGGTCGAAGACGCCCACCACGTTGGGGTGGTCGAGGCGGGCCACGGACTTGGCCTCGCGGATGAAGCGCTCCACGAACGCCGCGTCGGCGGCGAGCGAGGGGTGCATCACCTTCAGCGCGAGCACCCGGTCCAGGCGGGTGTCGAGGGCGCGGTAGACCGTGGCCATCCCGCCGACGGCGACGCGCGCCTCGACTCGGTAGCGGCCGTCGAGCACGTGCCCGACGAGCGGGTCTCCCAGGGTCGTATCCACGGCACCTGAGTCTACGAGGCCCGCGACACGATCCGGCCAGGCCGGGGGGCTCCGCCGGAACCGGCGGGAAAATCGGGTCGGCTGTGCGGTTGCCGCCTGCGGCGGAGGGCGGCCTGCGCGGCGGTGTCCTCAAGCTCCCCCAGCTACCGCTGGGGGTACCCCCAGGAGGTGCCCCCGGACGGGCTGGTAGTGGCTGAGCTCAGCCACTACCAGCCCGTCCGGGGCCCCACAACGGCCGCAAAGGCCCTAACGGAGCAGTTCCTCCGGGCAGCCCGTGCCCCGCGGCAGCTTGTAGGGGGCCGCGATGCGGTAGGTGCCGGCGTGCGGGGCGTGCAGCATCGTCCAGTCGTCCTCCGGCTGGCCCCCGCGCGCCTTCTGGACCTGCTTGGACAGGCAGCCGTTGACGTTCACCGGCGGCTCGCCGCGCGGGCCCACCTTGGGCGCCTCGACGGCCTTGCCCTTCTCGTCGACCACGCTCAGCCACGGCGAGTACGGGATGCGGATCAGGACCGGGCCCGCGGACTTCACCGTGATCGTCAGCTCGTTGGCCAGGGCCCGCTCGACGCTCGCCGGCGGGTCGGCCAGCGGCGTCGGGGCGTCGACCTCGTAGAGCCGCCAGTTGTCGTCGGACCACACCTCGCGCAGGTACGGCTGACCCTTGGAGACCAGCTTGGCCTCCTCCTTGGCCGCGTTGTCGGGCTCGCCGGTGGGCAGCACCACGTAGTGCACCGCCCAGCGGTCGAGCCAGGCCCGGTAGCTGGAGGGGGTGAGCATGCCCGGCTCGTAGAAGAGGGGGTTGCGCTTGAGGTCGGCCTGGCGGTTCCAGCCCCGGGCGAGGTTGACGTACGGGGCGAGGGCGGACGCCTCGCGGTGACTGCGCGCCGGGACGACCTCGACCCGGCCGCGTTCGGCACCCACCCGCTCGAGCCGGTCGACGAGCGGGGCCAGCTCCCGCGCCCAGGACGCGGCGGGGGTCGTGTGGATGATGTCGCTGATGGTGGTGACCGCCTGCCAGGTGGTGATGGTCACCAGGGCGAGGACCGTCACGGTCCACTTCCGGGCGGAGCGCAGCAGCTCGGCGCGGGGCGGGAGCTTGCCCTCGGCCAGGACGGCGACGAGCACCACGCCACCGAAGATCATGCCCAGCCGGGAGATGTTCGTCCCGATCTGCGAGGGGATCAGCCAGACCAGCAGCACGCCCAGGGTGTACAGGCCCGACGCCATCCGGACCGTGCGCCACTCCTTGGGGGCGAAGACCACCCCGAAGACGCCGCTCAGCAGGGGCAGGACCGCCGAGCCGAAGCCCATCGGCTGGGTGCCGGAGAAGGGGAACAGCCAGGCCGACAGCGCGACCACGACGGCCGGGGCCAGCCCCAGCGCGTACGCCGCGGGCCGCCGCTTGCCCAGCCACAGCGCGGCGGCGACGATGCCCACGTACAGGCCGGCGACGGGGCTCGACGCCGTCGCCAGCGCGGCCGCCACGGCGGCCAGGAGGGCCCGGCCCCAGCGGTACCGGCCCTCGGAGCGCCACCGCGCCGGCCAGGCGAAGATCAGGGCCAAGGCCGCCAGCCCGAACATCGTGCCGAGCCCGAACGTCACCCGGCCCGAGATCGCGTTGCAGGTCAGCGCGAGGGTGCCGTACAGAGCGGGCCACAGCGGGCGCCGCAGCACGCGGCTGCGGACGAGCAGCAGGGCGAGCAGCCCGGCCGACGCCGTACCGGCGATCATCATCGTCGTCCGGACGCCGAGCTGCGCCATCAGGTACGGCGAGATCACGCTGTAGGAGACGGGGTGCATCCCCCCGTACCAGGAGAGGTTGTACGCCGACTCGGGGTGCTGGAGGGCGAACTCCGCCCAGCCGTCCTGGGCCGCGAGGTCCCCGCCGCTGTTGGCGAAGACGAAGACCCACAGGACGTGCAGCGCCGCGGCCACGAGCAGCGTCGTCAGGACGGGCCTGCGGGCGAGGGTGCGGCGGACGCGCACCAGGCGCCCGCGCAGGCCCGCCGGCTCCGGCGTCCCTATGGAAGTGGGGGCTTCGCCCTGTTTGCCCGGCTCTTCCGGTTTCCCGGCCCGCGCCGGCCCCACGGTGGTCACTGCGGCTCTCCCCGTCTTCCCCCGAGGTCCTCCCCCGGATGGCATCCGTCCCGGTTTCCGCTGTCGGCGGCACAGTGGGCCGGACGCGCCCAGGCTCTCGCGACGCTAGCACGCCCCGTGAGGGCCCCCGGAACGACGGACGGCCCCCGGCCCGTACGGGGTGCGTACGGGCCGGGGGCCGCTTCCCGCGGCACCGCCTGCGGGTCAGCCGAGGCGGGTCAGCTTCGACCCGAACGACGGCTCCGTCAGCTCCTTCTTCAGCGCCACCGGGACCTTCATCGCACCGGTGCCGCTGCCCACGGTCAGCTCGCCGACCTCGGTCCCGGCCTTCGCGGTGTGCGGCACGGGCTTGCCGCCCTTGCCGATCGTGAGCTTCGCCTTCATGCCGGGCCAGCCCGCGCCGGTCAGGTCCCGGGTGGCGACGACCGGCGTCCGGCCGCCCAGGCCGTCCTCGACGTACCCGACGACCTCGCCCTTCTTGACGATCGTCGCGGCGGTCATGGCGTCCTGCACCGCCTTGATCATCTTGTAGCTGACGGTCTTCACCATCAGCAGGCTGTTCTCGGCGTTGGGGTCGAGGCCCTTGAAGTGCTGGTCCATCGTGACGCCGAGGATCTGCTGCTCCTTACCGCCGATCGTCCGCTTCGCGGCCCACATCAGCGCACCGCCGGCCGGGGTGGACGAACCGGTCTTGATGCCCAGCACGCCCGGCTTGAGCAGCAGGGTGTCGTTGTTGTTGTTGAGCCGCCCGTGCCCGGGGACGTCCGAGTTGGGCTTGGCGACGATGTCGCGGATGACCTCGTTCTTCATGACCGCCTCGGCCAGCTTGAGCTGGTCGACGGCCGTGCTCTTGGTCGTGTCCTTGAAGCCACTGGGGTCGGTGTACGTCGTCTTGGACATCCCCAGGTCCTTGGCGGCGGCGTTCATCTTGGCGACGAACGCCTCCTCGTCACCGCCCGCGTCCCAGCGGGCGAGCAGCCGTGCCGCGTTGTTCCCGGAGGGGATCAGCAGCATCTGGAGCAGGTTGTACTCCGAGAACTTCTGCCCCTTCTTCAGGTCCACCCGCGACTCGTCCGCGGACGCGGCCTCCTGCTCGGCCTTGTCGTCGACCTCGATGTCCGGCCCCTGCTCGCCCTTCTTGAGCGGGTGGTCCTTGAGGATCACGTAGGCCGTCATCACCTTGGCGACGCTCGCGGTCGGCACCGGCTTCTCCTCGCCGAACGTCCCGAGGCTGCCCACGCCGGCGACCATCGCCGCGGCCTGGCCGTGGTCGGGCCACGGCATGGAGAACGCGTCGCCGCCGAAGGCGTACGTGCCCTTCCCGGAGGCGAGCGCCAGCTTGGTGTCCGGCAGCGGACGGAACGCCTGCACGACACAGAAGATGATCGCCAGCAGGACCACCAGCGGCGTCCAGATCTTCACCCGGCGCACGGCGTTGCGCACCGGGGTCTCCGGCGGCGGCGGGGTGTTCGTCAGCTGGGCGAGCAGGTCCAGCGGCGCGGCGGGCTGCGGGGGGACCGAGCCCTCGCCGGGCTTCGCGGGCTGCTCCGGGGGCTTCGGCACGGCCGAGGGCGGCGCCACGCTCACCGGTATGGCGGGCTTGGCGGCCTGCCCGGCGGACCCCGCCGCCGCGGGGGCTTCGGCCTTGGCCGGGGTCGACTTCGCGGGGGTGGCCTTGGCCGGAGCGGTCTTGGCCGGGGCCGCCTTGGCGGGAGCCTTCTTCGCGGGGCCCGTCTTCGCGGCGTCGTCGAGCGACTTCAGCGGGACGAACTGGCTCGTCCGCTCCGAGTCCGACTCCGCGGCGCTCTTCTTCGCCCGGGACGCCTCGGCCTCGGAGGACTTGGTCTCAGAGGACTTGGCCTCGGGGGCCTTGACCTCAGGGGCCTTGAGCAGCTCGGTCGGCTGATCGACGGAGGCGGCGGGGGCGTCGCTCTTCGGCCGCACGGCGCCGAAGACGGCGGTGGGCTGGTCCGCGGGGGCCTTCGGGGCGTCGTCGCCCTTGGCCGCCCCGGCCGCCTTGCCGTTCTTGACGCCGTTGGCGCCCTTGGCGTCCTTACCGTTCTTCGCGCCGGTCTCCGCGGTCTCCGCCTTGGGGCGCAGCGCGCCGAAGACTGCGGTGGGCTGGTCGGCGGGCGCCTTGGGGGCGTCGTCGCCCTTGTCGCTCTTGTCGGCACCTTCCGCCTTGGGGCGCAGGGCCCCGAAGACGGCGGTCGGCTGATCGGCGGGTGCCTTCGGGGAGGTCTCGCCGGCCGAGGCATCCTCCTTCTCGGCCTTCGGGCTCACGGCTTTGAGCACCGCGGTCGCCCGGTCGACGGGCGGCTTCGCGGCGGCCTCACCGTCGTCGGCCTTCTCGGCTTTCTCAGCCTTCTCGGGCTTCTCGGCCTTCCCGGCTTCCTCGGCCTTCTCCGGTCCGGCGGCCTTCTCCGCTCCGCTTCGCGCTCCGGCGCCCTCAGCGGTGTCCTCACCGTCTTCGGCACCGGCCACCCAGGCCGCCACAGCGGCCTTCAGACGGGCGTTCCCACCAGGGGGAACGGGCGCGTCGGCGGCCTTGTCGGCGCCTTCGGCGGGCGCGGCGGATTTTCCGGACTGCCCGGTCGGCTTTGCATGCGCATCGGCCCGGTCGGCCTTTTCCGCGGCCTGCTCGCCCGTCGCTTTCGAGGAGGCGCCCGCCGTCGCACCCGCCTTCGGGCCGGTCTTCGGGCCGGTCTTCAGATCCGCCTCGGGGGTCGCGTCCTCACCGGACGCGGAATCCCGGGTCTCCGCCGCGGCCGACGGCCGCTTCGCGGCCGCCTTTCCGGACGTTTTTTCCGATTCCCGGAAAATTCCGAGTCGCGGGTCGCGTTCGCCGCCAGTCGTCTCCCCCGACGACTTCCGCTGCTCCGACTTGTCGGGGGACTCGCCCGCCACCGATGCCTCCTCGAATTCCCAACGCCATACGCCACCACGGGGTGCCAGCGCCCCCGCGGCCCGAACCTTCACAACGCTTACCAGTGTCCTGTGTCGCTGCCGCGCCACCGCGCAACCGCACCGTCACCGGGGTTCGACTGGCCTCACCCTCGTGCTAGACGAGACGACATACCTACCGGTTCCCACCCGAAGCAACCACGCACTCTCGACAACCCAATGTGAGAGGGGTCACCCTGTCAGACATCCACGCGGGGAGGCATGGATGGGCAGGAGCCGCAGAACAATTCCGGAGGAGCTTCTGCTGCTCGCCTTGGACCCGGCCACGGGTACCACGGCGCAGCCGCAGTCGCTCGACCTGGGTCTCGCCGGGGCACAGCTAGTGGAGCTGGCCCTGGCCGGACGGATAGCCCCGGACGGGGATCGTATCGCCGTGGTGATGCCACGGCCGACAGGAGATCCGACACTGGACTCCGCACTGGAGCTGCTGCGTCGCCGCGGCAGTCCGGTACGGGCCGTCCACTGGATCGGCGGGCCCCGGCTGGGGCTGCGCCAGACGTACCTCACACACCTGGAGCGGTGCGGCATGGTGCATGCCGTGGCGGGCCAGATGTGCGGGGTTCTGCCGACGACGCGCTACCAGGCGACGGAGACGGCCATCAGCCGGGAGATCAGGTCCCGGCTGGACAGCGCGATCCGCACCGGCGTCCCGCCGGACCCGCGGACCGCGGCACTGGCCGCTCTGGCGCATGCGGTGGGTCTGGGCAAGCACCTCTACCCCGGGAACGAGGGGCGGTCCTCCCGCTCCAGGCTCCGGGATCTGATCAGGCACGACCCGATGGGCGGGCTCGTGGCGCACGCCGTGATGGATGTGCAGAACGGCGTCGCCGCCCAGCCCAGGAGGGCACCGGCCACGGCCGGCAACGGCAGCGGACCGGGGCGCCGTACGACGCCCGTCCGGCCCTCGGTGGAAGCCGCGGGGGCCGCCGCACAGCCGGTGGCGCACGGAGCGGCCGTCATGGCCCGGGTCGGCGCCCCGTAAACCGGTCCCCCAGCCGGTGAACCGTTCCACCAGCCGCCGGGCGCCCGTACCGCCCGCGGCATCCGCACCACCCCCAGCGCATCACTCTCAGCACCCTCAGTTCCACCAGACCGCACCGCAGTCCCCGGCCTTGTTCGGGAGCCGCAGCAGCGCGCGGGGTGGTGGGCCGGCCGCCCGGGACGGCGGTACGGTCCGCCGCCCCGCGTGCGCGTCTGCGCGGCCGCCTTCCGGATCACGCCCCGGCGACGTTCCCGAGGTCCCGGGGCCGCGGCCCGGTCGGCACACCGTCCCACGTCACACCCCTTGTCCCGTATCACCGCGAGCGGACTCTGTGTCGGCATTTCCCAGCGCCGCCCGGGCCAGTGGTGGCAGGCTGCGAGGTCAGGAGACAGCAGCATGACGGAGCCGGAGGTGCGTCCCGTGGCGTCCAGTGTCAATCCCACCGTTAGGCGACGCCGATTGGGGCAGGAGCTGCGCAAGCTCCGCGAGCTCAAGGGCATGACCGCCGAGGAGGTGGCCGAGCGGCTACTGGTGTCGCAATCGAAGATCAGCAGGCTGGAGAACGGCCGCCGCAGCATCAGCCAGCGCGATGTCCGCGACCTGTGCGGGGTGTACGGCGTCGAGGACCACCGCATCGTCGATTCGCTGATGCAGATGGCCAAGGAGTCGCGGCAGCAAGGCTGGTGGCACGCCTTCGGCGACATCCCGTACAGCGTGTACATCGGCCTGGAGACGGACGCGGCGTCGCTCCGGGTCTACGAAGCCTCGCTCGTACCGGGGCTGTTGCAGACACCGAACTACGCCAGCGCCGTGACCGAGGGGTCGTGGCCGGAGGCCACGACGGCCGACATCGAGCGGCGCGTCCAGGTGCGGATGCGGCGGCAGGAGCGGATCGCCGACCCGGACAACCCGCTGCGCCTGTGGGCCGTCATCGACGAGTCGGCGCTGCGGCGGATCGTGGGCAGCCGCTCCATCATGCGGGAACAGATGCGCCGGCTGGTGCAGTTCAGCCAGGAGCCGCACATCACCGTGCAGGTGCTGCCCTATGACGTGGGCGCGCACCCGGGGATGTACGGCAAGTTCTCCATTCTGGAGTTCAACGATCCGCAGGACGCCAGCACGGTCTATCTGGAGGGCATCACCAGCGATCTCTATCTGGAGAAGCCCAACGATGTCCAGACCTACAGCGTGATGTATGAGCATTTGCGGATGCAGGCATTGAACGCGGAGCATTCCCGGCAGTTCATCGACCGGGTCGCCGAGGAGTGGGCGGACTGAAGCGGCCGCACGGTACACCGACCCCCACCCTGCGGGGAAGTGCCTTCTGGAATATGCCATCCGGTCGAGTGAACGAGCCGTTCATCAGGTGATGTTGGCGCGTACCGTCGGTCGTACCTCGGGAAACCGGCGCACCGCCCGGCGATCCGACTGAGGGCAATACTCACAAGGCATGGAGAAATCATGGCCATCCGCCAGGGAATCACCACGTGGCAGAAGTCTTCGTACTCGCTCGCCAACGGCGACTGCGTGGAGGTCGCTTCCCCTCTCCCCCAGTCCATCGCCGTGCGTGACTCCAAGGACCCGCACGGCCCGGCCATCAGCTTCACCCCGGATGCCTGGACCTCGTTCGTGACGACCGTTACCGATGGCGCTTACGACCTCTGATCCGTCCGGCCGATAGAACGCTCCGTCGTCACCCAGAGCAGTTCCGCGCAGAGCCCTCTCGACTGGTCCGCCGACCGGGCCGAGGGGGCTCGGCCATGTCCACCACCTCTGCGGTCGCCCGGGCGGCAGCGCCGCCCGGGCCTAGACGCGCGGGTAGCGGGCCAGCCAGGCGGCGGACGAGCCGGACGGGGAGTGCAGGGCGGGGCCCTGGGTCAGCTCCATCGCGAAGTCGTCGGCGAGCTGGAGGAGGGTGGCGCGGCCCTCCAGTTCGGCCAGCCAGGCCGGTGGGAGGGCCGTCTCGCCGTGCAGCGCGCCGAGGATGTTGCCGCAGAGGGAGCCGGTGGAGTCGGAGTCCCCGCCGTGGTTGACGGCGAGCAGCAGGCCGTGGCGCATGTCCTCGGCGACGAGCGCGCAGTACAGGCCCATGGCCAGGGCCTCTTCCGCCACCCAGCCCTGGCCGAGGGACTCCACCCGTTCGGCCGTCGGCGGACCGGCCGACACGGCGGCGAGCGCCTGCCGGATCGCGGCCGTGGTCTCCTCGTGGCCGGGGCGGCCCGCGAGCAGCGTCAGCGCGCGGTCCACCGACGCCCGCAGGCCGTCCCCGCGCACGACGCCGTGGATGACGACGGCGAAGGCGCCGGCCGCGAGGTACCCGGTGACGTGGCCGTGGGTCTGGACGGCGCACTCGGCGGCGAGCTGGAAGACCAGCTCGGGTTCCCAGCCGGCCAGCAGCCCGAAGGGCGCGGAGCGCATCACCGCGCCGCACCCCTTGGACTCGGGGTTCTTGGGCGCCTCCAGGGTGCCCATCCGGTCGTCGGCGAGACCGTCCAGGCAGGCGTTGCCGGGTGCCCGCTGCGCGTAGAGCCACTCCTCGCGGGCGAGCCACCCGGCGTCCGGCCGGCGCTCGTCGGGCCCCCACTCGCGCTGGGTGGCGGCCCAGCGCAGGTGGGCCCGGTGGACGTCGGTCGGCGGGTGCCAGGCGCCGGTGTCGCGCCGCACGTGGGCCCGTATCAGCCCGTCGACGGTGAACATCGTCATCTGGGTGTCGTCGGTGACGGCGCCGCGCCGCCCGTACGCCGGCACGTAGTCGTCCACGCCCTGCGGCCCGTGCGCGGCACGGATCGCGTCGAGGGACTGGAACTCGATACCGGCGCCGAGCGCGTCGCCGATCGCCCCGCCGAGCAGGGTGCCGCGCACCCGGGCGCGGAAGTCCTGCTGGTCGGCCCGGCTCCACAGCGCTGGTGCCGCGCCGGCGGTGGTGGTCACGTCGTGCCCTCCTGGCATCGCATCACGTTCGGTGCCGGACTGCTCCGGCACTGTCATTGTCGGCGCTCGTCCGCACCTCAGCCCTTGGCCGGCCGGACCGTCTTCATGATCTTGTCGATCTGGTCGACGGAGAGCGCGTCGGGAACGCCCTGGTCCGCGTAGATGACCCAGCCGTGGTAGGTGCCGTCCGGCATCTTCTGGGCGATGGACTTCACGATGGCGGTGGGCGGCACACAGGGGCTCGGGCGGTTCTTGACCGTGACCTTCGCGGTCGCCGTGTAGCCGTCGATGCCGTTGGCCTTCCACGGCGTGGCCTTGCTCATCTCGATCTTGGGCTTGTTGGCGCCGGTGCCGCCGTAGGCCATGACGGCCCAGTTGCCCGCCCAGTTGATGGCGTTCTGCTGGATGGTGAGGTCCGTGCCGCCGCCGGTGGTGCCGACCGTGGCCAGCTGCCCCTTGCCCGCCTCACCGATGGAGTCGGGGTTGGCCTTGGAGGCGCAGCCGCCCTCCCGGTAGTTGGACGTACCGGTCATCACGACGACGGGCTTGCCGCCCTCGGTGTAGGAAATGGCCGTCTCGCGCGGGAGGGTCTGCCACTTGTCGCCCTTGCCCGGCACGTCGTACTGGAAGAAGTGCTGCGGCTGCTTCTGGTTCTGCCACCCGGCGATCATCGGCTGCCCGTCCGCGGGCAGGGCCGGCGCGCTCGCTCCGCCCTCGCCGGCCGGCTCGCCGCCCTTGTCGCCGGTCCCGCCCTGCGCGGGGGCTCCCGACTCGGCCGGCTTCTTGGCCTCGTCCGGCTTCTCGTCGTCGCCACCCTTGAGGAAGAAGAACGCGCCGCCGCCGATGACGGCGAGCGCGACGACGCCGCCGATGACGGCGAGCATCGTCTTGTTGTTCCGCCGCGGACCCTGCGGACCCTGCGGGCCCTGCGGCGGGGGCGGCGGGGGCGCGTACATCTGGCCGCCGGGCGGGCCGGGGACCGGCGGCCGGGGCGGCTGTGCGCCGGGCGGCCCGGGCACGGGCGGCGGGGGCGGCGGGCCGGTCGGGGGCACGGCCGGCTGCGCGAACACGGTCGGCTGGGCGTGGACGCCACCGGGCGGCGGCACGGCCGGCTGGTCGACGGAGGTGGCCTCGGGGCCGCCCCACGGCGGCGGCGCCCCGAAACCACCCTGCGGCTGGGCACCCTGCGGGGGCTGCTGAGGGTAGTGCGGCTGCTGGGGATTGTGGGGCTGCTGTGAGTTCTGAGGCCAAGACATGCGGGACACCTTATGCAGTGGACTGTTGCCGTCCCGTCGGCGCACTTCGACAGAACGGCAACATCGGGGTGTTCCGGGCACGCGCGGGCTCCGGGGCGTGGCCGGCTCCCGGCGGCGCCCGCAACCCCGGACCCGGGCTTCAGTCCCCCAGCACCGGCAGCAGCGTCGGCAGGTGTCCGTCCGAGGCCAGGGCGGCCGCCTGCCGCTCCGGCGGCACCTCGCCGTAGAGCGTCGTCCGCGGCCGGGCCGGCCGGCCCGCCGCCTCCGCGATGGCCACGAGGTCCTGGATCGAGCGGTAGGAGCCGTAGGAGGAGCCCGCCATCCGGGAGATGGTCTCCTCCATCAGCGTGCCGCCCAGGTCGTTGGCGCCCGAGCGGAGCATCTCCGCCGCGCCCTCCGCGCCCAGCTTGACCCAGCTCGTCTGGATATTGGTGATGTGCGGGTGGAGCAGCACCCGGGCCATGGCGGTGACCGCGCGGTTGTCGCGCAGGGTCGGGCCGGGGCGGGCGATGCCCGCGAGGTAGACGGGGGCGTTGGTGTGGATGAAGGGGAGGGTGACGAACTCGGTGAAGCCGCCCGTCTCCTTCTGGAGCTCCGTCAGCTGCCGGAAGTGGCCGAGCCAGTGGCGGGGCTGGTCCACGTGCCCGTACATCATGGTGGAGGAGGACTTGAGGCCCACTTCGTGCGCGGTCCGGACGACCTCCAGCCAGGTGGCGGTCGGCAGCTTGCCCTTGGTGAGGACCCAGCGGACCTCGTCGTCGAGGATCTCGGCGGCCGTGCCGGGGATGGTGTCGAGCCCGGCCTCCTTGGCGGCGGTCAGCCACTCGCGGAGGGACATGCCGGTGCGGGTCGCGCCGTTGACGATCTCCATGGGCGAGAAGGCGTGCACGTGCATGCCGGGGACGCGCTCCTTCACCGCCCGGGCGATGTCGAAGTAGGCCGTGCCGGGCAGGTCGGGGTGGATGCCGCCCTGCATGCACACCTCGACGGCGCCGACGTCCCACGCCTGTTCGGCGCGGTCGGCGACCTGCGAGAGGGACAGGGTGTAGGCGTCGGCATCGGTGCGGCGCTGGGCGAAGGCGCAGAAGCGGCAGCCGGTGTAGCAGACGTTGGTGAAGTTGATGTTCCGGGTGACGATGTAGGTGACGTCGTCACCGACGGTCGCGCGCCGCAGGTCGTCGGCGATGCGGCACAGGGCGTCCAGGGCGGGCCCGTCGGCGTGCAGCAGGGCCAGGGCCTCGGAGTCGGTCAGCCGGGTCGGGTCGTCGGCGGCCTGCCACAGGGCCTGGCGGACGTCCCCGTCGAGCCGGGAGGGCACCATGCCGGGCGCGGCGGCCTCGCGCAGGGCCGCCCAGTCGCCGTACACCTCGTCGAAGTCCTCGCGCCGGTCGCCGGTGCGGCCCTCGGTGTCGATGGTGCGGTGCAGGTCCGTGCGCCCGGCGGCGGTGAAGACCTCCTCGGGCTCCTGCCAGGGCCGGCCCTCGACGACGGCGTCCTCGCGGGCCAGGCCCGTCTCCGGGTCGGCCAGGGCGCGGACGTGCGGCAGCAGGCGGGGGTCGAGCCAGGGCTCGCCGCGCTGGATGAACTCGGGGTAGACGGCGAGGCGTTCGCGGAGGCTGAAGCCGGCGGTGGCCGAGCGCTCGGCGAGCTCGTCGATCTGGGGCCAGGGGCGCTCGGGGTTGACGTGGTCGGGGGTGAGCGGGGAGACGCCGCCCCAGTCGTCGATGCCGGCGCCGATGAGCCGCTCGTACTCCCCGGCCACGAGGTTGGGCGGGGCCTGGAGGCAGGCGGAGGGGCCCATGATGTGGCGGGCGACGGCGATGGTGGCGACCAGCTCGTCCAGCTCGGCGTCCGGCATGCCGCGCATCGCCGTGTCCGGCTTGGCGCGGAAGTTCTGCAGGATGAGTTCCTGGATGCCGTGGTAGGCGCGGGCGACGCGGCGCAGCGCGAACAGCGAGTCGGCGCGCTCCTCGTAGGTCTCCCCGATGCCGATCAGCAGGCCGCTGGTGAAGGGGACGGAGCTGCGGCCGGCGTCCTCCAGGACGCGCAGGCGGACGGCGGGTTCCTTGTCGGGGGAGCCGTAGTGGGGGCCGCCGGGCTCGCTCCACAGGCGGGTCGCGGTGGTCTCCAGCATCATGCCCATGGAGGGGGCGACGGGCTTGAGGCGCTGGAAGTCGGTCCAGCTCATGACGCCGGGGTTGAGGTGCGGCAGCAGGCCGGTCTCTTCGAGGATGCGGACGGCCATGGCCCGGACGTAGGCGATGGTGTCGTCGTACCCCTCGGCCTCCAGCCACTCGCGGGCCTCGGGCCAGCGGTCCTCGGGCTTGTCGCCGAGGGTTATCAGCGCCTCTTTGCAGCCCAGTTCGGCGCCGCGGCGGGCGATGGCCAGCACCTCGTCGGGGGACATGAACATGCCGTGCCCCGCGCGGCGGAGCTTGCCGGGAACGGTGGCGAAGGTGCAGTAGTGGCACTTGTCGCGGCACAGGCGGGTGAGGGGGATGAAGACGCTGCGCGAGTAGGTGATGACGCCGGGGCGGCCCGCGGCCGCCAGGCCCGCGTCCCGCACCCGCGCGGCGGACGCGCAGAGGTCGTCGAGGTCCTCGCCGCGGGCCTGGAGCAGCACGGCCGCCTCGGTGACGTCCAGGGCCACCCCGTCGCGGGCGCGCCTCAGCGCGCGCCGCATGGCGTTCGCGGTCGGTGCTGCCTGCCCGGGTACCTGCGCGCTCGAAGTCATTGCACGAGCATACGAGCGCCCGCCACGGTGCCCGGGCGGCACCCGGGCCGTTCCGTGCGCACCCCGTCATGCCGCACGGAGGAACCCTCCGGCAGCGGTGGCGGGCCCGGGACCTGCGCCGGAGCCTGCCTCAGCACCGGCGCGCTCACAGGAATTCCGCGTGGGCGTCCAGGGCCCGCAGCACTTCCGCCTCGCCCGCCGAGGGCAGCCCCACGACGATCTCCCGCAGGCCCAGCTCGGCGAGGTGCACCAGCTTCCCCGCCGAGGGCCGCACGGCGTAGGGCACCACCTGCGGCTCCCCCGCGCGGCCCGCCTCCTCCCACGCCCGGCGCAGCAGGGGCAGCGCCTCGCCGAGGCCGCTGCCGCCGATGGGCAGCCAGCCGTCCGCGTACTCCGCGATGTGGGCGAAGAGCTTCGGCCCGGCGGTCCCGCCGATCAGCACGCGCGGCCCGACGAGCGGGTCGGCGCCCTTGCGCTCCCGGGGTGGGTGCACCGGCTTGGGGTGCGCCCAGCTGGCCCGCACCGAGGCGAACTCCCCCGCGTAGGCCGTCGGTTCCTCCGCCCACAGGGCCCGCATCAGGGCCATCCGGTCGCGGACCAGGGCGCGCCGTGCGCTCCAGTCGACGCCGTGGTCGGCGGCTTCCTCGACGTTCCAGCCGTAGCCGATGCCGAGGGTGAAGCGGCCGTTGCTGAGGAAGTCGAGGGTGGCGGCCTGTTTGGCGAGAACGATGGGGTCGTGCTGGGCCACCAGGGCGACACCGGTGCCGATCGCGATCCGCTCGGTGACCCCGGCGGCCTGGGCGAGGGCGACGACGGGGTCGAGTGCCCGCCCGTACTCGCGGGGCAGCGTGCCGCCCATGGGCGGGGGCGTCTCGCGGCTGACCGGGATGTGGGTGTGCTCGGGCAGGTAGAGCCCGTCGAAGCCGCGCTGCTCCAGCTCGCGCGCCAGCCGGACCGGACTGATCGTCTCGTCCGTGAGAAAGATCGTGGTGGCAATCCGCACGGGGCACCTCCGTCGTGGCGTGGCGTGGCGGTGTGGGGTCACCGTATGCCCAACTGTGTGTCCCACATCATGAACCGGGCGGCGCGCCGTGCGACTGTCGTAAACCGGGCTTCCCCGCGGAGCGGGCGGCCACGCGCCGCCGGGCGGCAATCCACCCGCCCGTACCCGTTCCCCCGCGCGTCACCCGGGCGTACAACGGTGTTCCTGCGATCCTTGCGGCCCTTCGCTCCCCCCGGAGGCACGGATGCACCGACGCGACCTTCTGAAGCTGACGGCTGCCGCGGGCGCGGCCGGCGTGCTGACGCTCGACACCGTGACGTTCGCCCGCGCCGACGGGCCGGGGCGGGCCGCCGGGGACGCCTCCCGCACGGTCACCGGCCGGCTGCCGGCCGGCGCGCCGGACTTCGTGTACCTCCCCGTGGACGTCCCGCGCGGAGTCCGGGAGATCGCCGTGTCCTACGCCTACGACCGGCCGCCCGTCCCGGCCGGCACCCCGGGCAACGCCTGTGACATCGGAATCTTCGACGAGCGCGGCACGGAGCTGGGCGGGGCCGGCTTCCGGGGCTGGTCGGGCGGGGCGCGCACGGAGTTCTCGATCAGCGCCGAGCGGGCCACGCCGGGGTACCTCGCGGGCCCCGTGCGCCCCGGCACCTGGCACGTGGCCCTCGGCCCGTACACGGTCGCCCCGCAGGGCCTGGCGTACGAGGTGACCGTCACCCTGCGGTACGGGGAGCCGGGCCGTACCCCGCGGCCGGTGTACCCGCCGCAGCGTGCCGGTGGCCGGGGGCGCGCCTGGTACCGGGGCGACAACCACCTGCACACCGTGTACTCGGACGGGCGGCGCACCCCGGCCGAGGTGGCCGCGGCCGCCCGCGCCGCCGGACTGGACTGGATCACGACGACCGAGCACAACACGACGGCGTCCCACGGCGCCTGGGAGGGCCTGTGGGGCGATGACCTGCTGATCCTCACCGGCGAGGAGGTGACGACCCGCAACGGCCACTTCCTGGCCCTGGGCACCGACCCCGGCGTCTTCGTCGACTGGCGCTACCGGGCCCGCGACAACGCCTTCGGGCGCTTCGCCCGCGCGATCCGCCGGGCGGGCGGCCTGGTGGTGCCCGCGCACCCGCACGGCACGTGCGTCGGCTGCAACTGGAAGTTCGGCTTCGGCGACGCGGACGCGGTGGAGGTCTGGAACGGCCCCTTCACCCCCGACGACGAGGTCGCGATCGCCGAGTGGGACAACGCCCTCGTGGCGGCGGTGGCGCGCGGCGGCCGGTGGCTGCCCGCCCTGGGCAACAGCGACGCCCACCGCGAGGGGCAGACCGTCGGCCACCCCCAGACGGTCGTACTGGCCGACGGCCTCTCCCGCACGGCCCTGCTGGCCGGCATCCGGGCCGGGCGCAGCTGGATCGCCGAGTCCTCCGCCGTCCGGCTGGCCTTCTCGGCGACCGGGGGCCGCGGTGCCCGCGCGGGCATCGGCGAGCGGCTGCGGGCGGAGCGGGACGCGGAGGTGACGGTGCGCCTGGCCGTGTCGGGGGTACCGGACGGCTGCTCGGCGACGTTCGTCACGGACCAGGGGCGGCTGCTGAGCACCCCCGTCCCGGCGGACGGCCGGGTGGAGTGGCGCACCACGCCGTCGCACGCGGCCTATGTGCGGGCCGAGGTGCGCCGCCCGCCCGCGGACGGCGGAGCGCCGGAAGTGCCGGGGCCGATGGTGGCGATGACGAACCCGGTCTTCCTCGGGTGAGGGCCGTCAGACCCGGGTGAGGACCACCGAGGCGTTCTGCCCGCCGAAGCCGAAGGAGTTGCTGATCGCGGCGTCGAACCGGGTGGGGCGGGGGACTTTGGCGGCGATGTCGAGGTCGATCTCCGGGTCCAGGTGGTCGAGGTTGGCCGTCGGCGGGACGGTCTGGTGCTGGAGCGAGAGCACCGTGCACGCGGCCTCGATGCCGCCCGCCCCCGCCACCGCGTGCCCGAGCGTGCCCTTCAGGGCGGTCACCACCGGCGGGGTGCCGAACACCGCGCGCAGGGCGCGGTGTTCGACGGCGTCGTTGAGCGGGGTGGACGTGCCGTGCGCGTTGACGTGGCCGATGTCCTGCGGCGCCAGGCCGGCGTCGCGCAGGGCGGCGCGCATGGCGTCGGCCGCCCCCCGGCCCTCGGGGTGCGGGGAAGTGAAGTGGTGGGCGTCGCAGGAGGCGCCGTAGCCCGCGAGCCGGGCCCGCGGCCGGGCGCGGCGGGCGGCGGCGTGCGCGGCCCGCTCCAGGACGAGGATGCCCGCGCCCTCGGCCATGACGAAGCCGTCGCGGTCGCGGTCGAAGGGGCGGGAGGCGCCGGCCGGGTCGTGGGTGCGGGTGGACAGGGCGCGCATCCGGCTGAACGTGACCGAGTACGCGGGGGCCCGGCTGGCCTCCGTGCCGCCGGTGACGACGATGTCGCAGCTGCCCGAGCGCAGCAGGTCGCGGGCGACGCCGAGGGCGGTGGTGCCGGAGGCGCAGGCGGTGGAGACGGCGAAGTTGGGCCCGCGGGCCCCGAGGTCCAGGGCGATCTCCCCGGGCGGCATGTTGGGCACACTGCGGGGGATCGTCAGCGGGGAGACCTTGGCGGGGCGGCCGGCGGCGATGTGCCCGAACGCCGCGCCGTAGTGCTCCAGGCTGTTGCTGCCGACGCCCAGCACGACGGCCACGCGCGAGGCGTCCCAGTCGGCCGGGTCGAGCGCCGCGTCGGCGACGGCCTCGCGCGCGGCGGCCAGCGCCATCAGGGTGCCGTGGTCCAGGCGCCAGACCGTGCGGGGGTCGAGCAGGTGCCCGCCGTCGAAGCCGGGCACCCGGCAGCTGAAGTCCACCGGCAGCCCGGCGAAGAGGGGGTCGGTCGCGGCGGTCGGCCGGCCCTCCAGCACCCCGCGCCAGGTGGCGTCGGCGCCGATGCCGGCGGGGGTGACCAGGCCGATCCCGGTGACGACGACGGCTTCCCGGTCCGCCCTGCTCACCGGGCGGGCCGGGGGCCCGCCACGGCGGCGGAGCCGGCGCCCGCCCGGTCCAGGAAGGCGGCCGTCTCGGCCAGCGTGGACTCCGCGGTGAGCTCGTGGAGATCGATGCCGGTGCGCTCCCCGACGACGAGGGCGAGTTCGACCAGGGCCAGGGAGTCGAGGTCGAGGTCCTGGAAGCTCTTGTCGGGGGCGATGAGGTCCGCGGGGATGCGGAAGGTCTCGGTGAGCGACGCGACGATCAACGGATAACTGCCGGACATATCACTCCTCGGAGCTGCTCGGGCAATCACATAAACACAATGAAGTCATTGCGCGGAACGAATCCCGAGAATGATATCCAGCGATTACCGCGACGCCGGGCAACCGGGCGGGCGGAAATGCGAGCACCGCCCGGGAATTACTGCACAATGGCGCGGGACGGGCGGCGCCCCGACCGGCCCGCCACCGTGCCGCAGCAGGTCACTCGGCAACGGCACGGCACGTCGGGCCGCACGACGGGCACCCCGGGAATGAAAGCTGGAATGACAGCGCACCAGAGCGGAAAAACCCTTCCGGACACCACCGGAAAAGACGTTCCCCACGGCCCGGGAATCCCCGGCCTCCGGGGTCGCCCGGTGACGAGCAGCCCGCCCCGGGTCTCCCCGCCCGCGACCCCGCCGCCGGCCGCGCGCACCGTGCGGCGCGCCTGGCGCGGCGTCCTGGCCGCCGTGGCCGCCTTGTGCGTCCTGGGCCCGGCCGGCGCCGGGCTGTGGGACCGGCTGGACGAGGGCGGCTTCGCCGTCACCGGCTCGCCCTCCGAGCGGGTCGAGGAACGGGCGGCGGCCCTGGGCGCGGGCACCCCCGACCTCGTCCTGCGTGTCGAGGCCGGCGAGGGCGGCGTGGACGCCCCCCGCACGGCCGCCGCCGCCCGCGCGCTGACGGACCGGCTCCGGCGGGAGCCGGGCGTGCGCGGGGTGGCCGGGTACTGGGACAGCGGACACCCCGGCCTGCGGTCCCGCGACGGCACCGCCGCCGTCGTCACCGCCGACCTGGCCGGCAGCGAGTCCGACCGCGCCCGGAGCGCCGCGGACCTCGCGCCCCGCTACGCCCGCACCGCGCCGCCCCTGCGGGTGTCGGCCACCGGCTCCGCCTGGACCCGCGCCCAGGCCACCGCGTACAGCCGGGCCGACCTGATCAGGGCCGAACTCATCGCGGGGCCCGTGGTGCTGGCGCTCCTCGCGTTCGCCTTCCGCTCCCTCCTCGCGGCGCTGCTGCCGACCGCGGTGGCCCTGCTCGCCTCGGTCGCCGCCCTCGCCGGGCTGCACGGCCTCTCCTACCTCACGCCCGTCTCGACGTTCGCCGTCAACCTCGTCGCCGCCCTCGGCTTCGGCCTGGCCGTCGACTACGGCCTCTTCCTCCTCAACCGCTACCAGGAGGAACGCGCGCACGGCGCCGCCCACGACGAGGCCGTGCGGACCATGCTGCGCACCGCGGGCCGGGCCGTCGGGGCCTCGGCGGCCACGGTGACCGCGGCGCTGTGCGTCCTCCTCGTCTTCCCCGTGCCCTTCCTGCGCTCGATGGCCCTGGCGGGCGCCCTGGTCACCGTCCTGGCGGCGGTGTCCGCGCGGCTGCTGGTGCCGGTGCTGCTGACCGTCCGCACCGGGGGCGCGGCGCCCCGGACCCGGCCCCCGGGCGACAGCCCGCGGTGGCGCCGGCTGGCCGTGGCCGTCACCCGCCGCCCGGTCCTCGCCGGGGGCCTGTGCAGCCTGGTCCTCGCCGCCCTGATGCTCCCGGGCGCCCACGCCCGGTTCGGCCTCATCGACGAACGGGTGCTGCCGCGCTCCGCCGAGGCGCACGCCGTGGCCGACCGGCTGCGCGCCGACTTCGGCTTCCACCCGGACCGTCAGCTGCGGGTCGTCCTGCCGGACGTCCGCGACGGCGTGGCCCTGGACGACTACGCCCGCCGCCTGTCGGCCCTGCCGGGCGCGTCCCGCGTGGACACGGCCCTCGGCGGCTACGAGGACGGCCGCCCCACCTGGCGGCCCCGCGCCACCGCTCCCCCGCTCCGCGGCACCGTGGCGGTGGTGACCGGCCGCGGCGACCCCCAGGGCGCGGAGGCGGCCGCGCTCCTCGCCGACGTCCGGCGCCTGCCCGCCCCCGGCG
The DNA here is from genome assembly GCF_040646215.1 of Streptomyces sp. NPDC046215. NCBI lineage: Bacteria > Bacillati > Actinomycetota > Actinomycetes > Kitasatosporales > Streptomycetaceae > Streptomyces > Streptomyces sp. NPDC046215. Next base: position 74,885 of record NZ_JBEYZW010000026.1, read on the forward strand.
CGGCCGCCGTCACCGGCCCGGCCCTCCGCTTCGAAGAGATCACCTCGGCGCTCAGGGACCATCTCCCGCCGGCCGGGGGCCTGCTCTGCGGCGTCACGCTCGTGATGCTCATCGGCTGCACCCGCAGCCTCCTCATCCCCGTCAAGGCCCTGGCCATGGCCTTTCTGAGCCTCACCGCGGGGTGCGGCGCGCTGGTGCTGGTCTTCCAGGACGGCTGGAGCCCGACCGCCCACTTCGCCACCGTCGCGGCGCTGGACAGCACCATCCCGCTGCTGATGTTCTGCGTCGCCTTCGGCCTGTGCGTCGACTACGAGATCTTCCTCATCTCCCGCATCCGCGAGGAGTACCTCAGAACGGGCGACAACACCCGGGCGGTCATCACGGGCATCGCCCGCACCGGCCGCGTCTTCACGCTCGCCGCGTGCGCGGTGGCGGTGGCGATGGCGGCCCTGGCCACCTCGCGGGTCTCGCTGCTCCAGCAGTTGGGGGTGGGGCTGGCGGTGGCGGTCCTGGTGGACGCGACGCTGGTTCGCGGGGTGCTGGTCCCGGCGTTCCTCCGCCTGACGGGCCGCGCGAACTGGTGGCCGTCCGGCCCTGCCGTGCCGCCGGCTCCGGACGCCTGAGCGCCGCCCGCCGTTCCGTCACCTCACGGCCGGTGTCCGAGGAGTCCGAGCCGGACACCTCGGCTGACCGCGGCCGCTTCGGGCCAACCGTTGGCCAGAACATGACCACCAGCGCAACTATGCCGTCGACCCGGTCGTCCAACGTATGCACCTGTACTCGGTTCATATCGGAGGTAAGTCATGCGACGGTTGACGACAGCGGCAGCAGCGCTCGTGCTGGCGGGCGCCGGGATCGCGGGTACGGCCGGCGCGGCCCACGCGGACGGCAAGGCCACCGTGGCCGACTGCGCGACCGCGTGGGGCAGCCTCACGAAGTCCTCTTCCGCCCCGGGCACCACCCCGCTGCGGAACATCCGCACCGGCGCGAACACCTGCTACGACCGGATCGTCTTCGACATCGACGGCGCGACGGCCGAGCGCGGCTACCACGTCGGCTACGTGGACAAGTTCCAGCAGGACGGCTCGGGTGAGGAGATCCCCGTCAACGGCGGCGCCATCCTGCAGATCTTCGTCCACGCCCCGAGCTACGACCCGTACACCGGCAAGCCGACGTACGGCGGCAAGGGCGGCCAGTCCCTGCCGGGTGTGGACCTCACCGGCTACAAGACCTTCAAGGACACCAAGTTCGGTGCCAGCTTCGAGGGCCAGACCCAGGTCGGCGTGGGCGTGCGCGCCAAGCTGCCGTTCCGGGTGTCGCAGACCACCGACAAGCTGATCGTGGACGTAGCCCACACCTGGTAGGCGTCAGCGGTAGGTTCGGGACACCCGGCCGCCCGATTCGTCCGGGTACGGGGTCCCGAAGCTACCGCGGAGCTGGCGGCCCCGAAAGAACGCCGGCCTCCTCCACCGCATCAGCAACATCAACACCACCCCCAGAAGCAGCAACCCCACCCCGATGACAAAAACGGACCCCACCCCGAAAACCGCACTGCCACTGCCGTACCCCGGGTCCCGCATGTCGTACAGCGTCTTGAAGAAGACCCCCGCCAGAAGCAGGCCGCCCACCGAGGGGAAGACGCCCTTGAAGAGGGCGTCGCGCACGGAGCGGCGCAGGTCGGCGCGGAAGTACCAGGCGCAGGCGAAGGCCGTGATCGAGTAGTAGAAGCAGATCATGAGCCCGAGCGCGTAAATGGTGTCGATGAGGACGTTCTCGCTGAGGAAGCTCATGGTGGCGTAGAAGACGCCGGTGGCGATGCCCGCCGCGACGGTGGCCCGGCCGGGGCTCTGGAAGCGGGGGTGGATGCGGGCGAAGGAGGGCGGCAGCGCCCGGTAGGCGCTCATCGCCAGGACGGTACGGGCCACGGGCAGGAACGTCGTCTGGAGGCTGGCGGCCGCGGAGGCGAGGACGGCGACGAAGAGCAGGATGCCGAGCGCCGTGCCCAGGACGGGGTCGGCGAGGGCGGCGAAGACGTTGCCCGCGGTGTCGGGGTTGCCGAGGCCGGTGCCCTGTTCGCCGGTGCCGGCGAACATCTGGGCGGCGACGGCGGTCATCAGGTAGGAGCCGACGAGGACGACCATGGCGATGAGCGCGGCCCGGCCGGGTGTCCGGTCGCTGCCGGAGGTCTCCTCGTTGACGGTCAGGCAGGCGTCCCAGCCCCAGAACATGAAGATCGACAGGGACAGCCCGGCGGTGAAGGCGGCGAAGGACCGGACGGCGAAGGGGTTGAGCCAGGTCCAGGAGAAGTCGACGGAGCCGGGCAGGTCGCCGGTGCGGGCCTTGACCAGGGCCATGGTGACGAAGACGGCCAGGACCGCGAGCTGGAGGCCCACGAGCGCGTACTGCACGCCCTTGGTGGCGGTCATGCCGCGGTAGCTGACGGCCGTCGCGGCGGCGATGAAGGCGAGGCACGTCGCGACGTGGACGGGCCGGTCGTCGTCGAGGGCGGCGACGGCGCCGCTGCCGGTGATCTCGCCGAGCAGGAGGTAGAAGAAGGATGTCGCGACGCCGGCGAGGTTGGACAGCACGATGATGGTCGCGACGACGAGGCCCCAGCCGCACATCCAGCCCACCTTGGGGCCGAACGCCTGGACGCTCCAGGTGAACGAGGTGCCGCAGTCGGGGACGGCCTTGTTCAGCTCGCGGTAGGCGAAGGCGACGAGCAGCATCGGCAGGAAGCCGGCCAGGAAGACGGCGGGCATCTGCACGCCGACCTGGCCGACGGTCGGGCCGAGGGTGGACGTCAGGCAGTAGACGGGGGCGACGGTGGAGACGCCGATGACGGCGCTGCCGAGCAGGCCGACGGAATTGCCGCTGAGCCCTTTGGCGCCCTTGCGGGAAGGCTCTTCGCCGCTTTCGCCGCCGACGCTCGTTACCGTGTCTCCGGCCGTGGGCCGCGGGTCTACCTGAACCATGGCCAGGACGTTAAGTGCTGCTGTTTCCGTATCCGGATGGCGGAACTCCGGGTGGTTGGGCTGGAATCTGTCCGCTGAAAAGGCGAATTGGCCTGGCAATGGAAGGCGATGGGTGCATTACGGCGGGTAACAGTAAGGCGCGGGCGGCCTTTCAGCCCGCTGCGGGAATCGCAGCACCGTACCTTTTGCCCCGGTTCAAAAATTTCCCGCCGTCTCACCCTGTGGTCCGCACCGTCATCGTGTCCCGCCCCGACCGCAGCACCGCGCCCGGCACGGCGCCGGTCGTCACGTCGTGCCGCACCGTCTCCACGCCGTTGACGCGCACGCTCACCACGCCCACCGCCCGCGAGTCCAGCCGCGGGCTGTCCCCCGGCAGGTCGTGGACGAGCGTGGCGGGAGCGGCGTCGATGCGGGCGGGGTCGAACAGCACGAGGTCCGCGTGGTGGCCCAGCGCGATCCGGCCGCGGTCGCGGAGGCCGAAGAGGCGCGCGGGGTCGTCCGTGAGCATCCGTACGGCCGTCTCCAGGGGGACGAGCTCGCGCCCCCGCAGGCAGTCGCCGAGGAAGCGCGTGGTGTACGGGGCCCCGCACATCCGGTCCAAGTGCGCGCCCGCGTCCGAGCCCCCGAGCAGGACGTCCTCGTGCTCCCAAGTCCGCCGGCGCAGCTCCCAGCTTGCGGGGTCGTTGTCGGCGGGCATCGGCCACAGGACGGTGCGCAGGTCGTCGGCGGCGCAGATCTCCACCAGGCACGCGAAGGGGTCGGTGCCGCGCTCGGCGGCGATGTCGCGGACGGCCCGCCCGGTGAGGCCCTCGTTCTCCTTGGCGTAGGTGTCCCCGATGACGTACCGGCCGAAGTCCGCGAGCCGCCGGAAGACGCCCGCCTCGTCGCTGCGCGCGCGGCGCAGCAGCTCGGCCCGCACCGGTGCCCTGCGCAGTTCGGCGATGCGCCGGGGGACGGGCAGGGCGAGGATTTCGCCCCAGCCGGGGATCAGGTTCAGGGCGCAGAAGGTGCCCAGCGACATGTTCATGGGGGTGAGGATCGGCATGGTCAGCGCGACGATCCGGCCGCCCGCGGCGCGGGCGCTGCGGCTCGCCTGGAGCTGGCGGGGCACCCGCCCGGGTTCGGCCGCGTCGATGGTGAGCACGTTCCAGTTCAGGGGCCGGCCGGCGGCGGCGGTCATGGCGGTGAGGAGCTCGATCTCCTCGTCGGCGAAGCGGTCGAGGCAGCCGGCGACGATGGCCTCCAGCTGGGTGCCCTCGTGCTCGCCGACGGCGCGGGCGAGGGCGATCAGCTCGGCGGGCCGGGCGTGCCGGGAGGCGACGGGCCGGCCGTCGCCGTCGGAGTGGGTGGTGGACTGGGTGGTGGACAGCCCCCAGGCGCCCGCGTCCAGCGCGTCGTGGAGGAGGGCGAGCATCCCGCGCGTCTGCCCGTCGTCGGGCCGGCCGCCCACCGCCTCGGGGCCCATGACGTACCGGCGCAGGGCGCAGTGGCCCACCATGAAGCCGGCGTTGACGGCGATGCGCCCCTCCAGCGCGTCGAGGTACTCGCCGAACGACGACCACGACCAGGGGGCGCCGTCCTCCAGCGCGGCGAGGGACATGCCTTCGACCTTGCTCATCATCCGCCGCGTGTAGTCGGCGTCCTCGGGGCGCGCGGGGTGGAGCGGGGCGAGGGAGAAGCCGCAGTTGCCGCCGACGACGGTGGTGACGCCGTGGCTCATGGACGGGGTGGCGTAGGGATCCCAGAACAGCTGGGCGTCGTAGTGGGTGTGCGGGTCGACGAATCCGGGAGTGAGGACGAGCCCGGTGGCGTCCTCCTCCGTCCTCGCCCGCTCCCCGACCCGGCCCGCCATGGTCCGCCCGGGCGTGCCGATCACCGCGATCCGCCCGTCGCGGATGCCGACGTCGGCGACGTAGGACGGGGCTCCGGTGCCGTCGACGACGGTGGCGCGGCGGATGAGATGGTCGAGCATGTCGGTCACCTCTCTGGGGCAGGTCGCCGGGCGCTCGCGTGCGAGGGCCGGGGCGGCGGCCCGGGAGGCGCCGCCCCGGTGCGGGTGGGGGCGCGGGTCAGCGGCCGGCGCCCTGGCGGAACCGCGCGGTGCGGTGCACCGGGTCCGTGTCGATCTTCGGTATGACGTGCTCCCCGATGAGCCGGATGGTCTCCATGGTGTGCTCGTACGGCACCCCGATCGGCAGGCCGAACGACAGCTGGTCGGCTCCCGCCTGTTCCCAGCGCTTGCACTGGCGGAAGACCTCGTCCGGGTCGCCGCAGATCATCAGCTCCTCGGCGATGAGCAGTTCGATGATCTCCTCGGTGTACTCGGGCAGCAGCTCCGGCCACCGGGGGATGCCCTCGGGGCGAGGGAAGGTGTCGTGGTAGCGGAAAAGGAGGGATTGCAAGTAGTGCAGCCCGCCGCTCACCGCGACGGCGACGGCCTGCTCGTGGGTCTCGGCGCAGATGGCCGTCGAGGTCACCATCACGTTGTCGTTGACGAACGCGCCGACCGGCTCCGCCTGGGCGATCGCCGTCTTGTAGGAGTCGACGACCCACTCCATGTCGGCGACCTTCTGCACGCTGAAGCCGAGGACGCCCAGGCCCTTGCGCGCCGCCATCGCGTACGAGGACGGCGAGCCGGCCGCGTACCACATCGGGGGGTGCGCGGGCCCGTACGGCTTGGGCAGGATCTTGCGGGGCGGCAGGGACCAGTGGGTGCCCCGGAAGCCCGGGTACTCCTCCTGGAGCCACATCCTGGGGAATTCGGCGATGGTCTCTTCCCAGATCTCCTTGGTGTGGTTCATGTCGGTCACGCCCGGGATGAAGCCGAGGATCTCGTGGCTGCCCGCGCCGCGGCCGGTGCCGAACTCGAAGCGTCCGCCGGAGAGGTGGTCGAGCATGGCGGCCTTCTCGGCGACCTTGGCCGGGTGGTTGACCTGGGGCAGGGGGTTGAAGATCCCGGAGCCGAGGTGGATGCGGTCGGTGGCGTGCGCGAGGTAGCCGAGGAAGACGTCGTTGGCGGAGAGGTGCGAGTACTCGTCCAGGAAGTGGTGTTCGGAGGCCCAGGCGTACTTGAAGCCCGACTTGTCGGCCTGGATGACGTACTCGGTCTCCTCCAGCAGCGCGTGGTGCTCGGCCTCGGGGTCCGTCCGCGACCTGCTCGCCGGTACATACCCCTGCACAAAGATCCCGAATTCCACGGAGGTTCACCGTCCCTAAATTCCTGACGTACCGTCAGCTCCGCCGGATACGGAGACTCTGGCACCGGCGCCAGGGGGCGTCAAGAGAGCGGCGAGGGACGCCGGAGGCGCTCTAGAACGGGGCCGCCACCCCCGCCAGCCAGCCCCCGTCCACGACGAACGGCTGCCCGGTGACGTACGAGGAGTCGTCCGACGTGAGGAACAGCGCCAGCCGCGCCACTTCCTCCGGCCGCCCGATCCGCCCCATCGGCACCACCTTCCGGTACAGCCCGTCCGCGGCCTCGGCCGCCTCGGCCGCGTCGGCGGTGGGGTCGAGGACGGCCGGGTTGGTCATGGCGGTGTCGACCGCGCCGGGGCACATGGCGTTGACGCGGATGCCCTGCTCCGCGAGCTCCAGGGCCGCCACGCGCGTCATGGCGACGACGGCCGCCTTGGTCGCCGCGTACGAGGTGAGGAACGCCAGGCCCGCCAGGGCGACGTAGGAGGCGGTGTTGACGATCGTCCCGCCGCCCGCGGCCGCCAGCTCGGGGGCGGCGGCCCGCATGCCCAGGAAGGTGCCCGTCTGATTGACCCGGACGACCTCCAGGTACTCCTCCCGCGGGGTGTTCACCAGCTCGTTGAAGCGGAGGATGCCGGCGTTGTTGACCAGGCCGTCGAGCCTGCCGAAGGTCCGCTTCGCGGCGGCGACGGCCGCGTCCCAGTCGGCCTCCTCGCCGACGTCCAGGTGGACGTACAGGGCCGACTCCGGGCCGAGCTCCTTCGCCACGGCCGCGCCGGGCCCGTCGAGGACGTCGGCCAGGACGACCCTGGCCCCCTCGGCGGCGAAGAGCCGCGCCTCCTGCTCGCCCTGCCCGCGCGCGGCGCCCGTGACGAGCACGACGCGGCCGTCGAGTTTGCCCATGGGTGGTCCCACCTCTCGGGTTGCGGTTGCGGGTGCCGCGCCTTCAGTCGTCCAGGAGCGGGGCCACCCCGGTGGCGAACGCCTCCATCTGGTCCAGGAGTTCGGACAGGCCCCGGCAGCGGAACCGCACCTGGATCTGGTCCGCGCCCATCACCCGGTAGGCGCGCAGCGACTCCGCGATCGTCTCCGCGCGGCCGGTCAGCGTGCGCGCCCCGGTCTCCCAGCCGGGGTCGCCGACGTACAGGGCCTCGCTGATCACCCCGACGGCGAACGGTCCGCCGCGCCCGGCCTCCTCGCGCAGCCGGCGCAGCTCGGCGATGCGGCCGGGCAGCTCCGCGCGCCGGTCGCCCTGGGAGAGCCAGCCGTCACCCCGGAGCGCCGCCCGGCGGAGCGCGGCGGGCGAGGAGCCGCCCACCCAGAAGGGCGGGCGGGGGGTGCGGGCGGGGCGGGGCGCCTGGCCCAGGCCGCGGAAGGCGAAGCGGCCGCCGTGGAACTCCGGGAACTCGCCCGGCCCCAGGGCCGCCTTGAGCGCGTCGACCGTCTCGTCCAGGATCGCGCCGCGCCGCCGGAAGTCCACGCCGAGCGCCTCGAACTCCTCGCGCACGTGCCCGGCGCCGACGCCGAGGACGAGCCGCCCGTCCGCGAGCCGGTCGACGGTCGCGTACTGCTTGGCGAGGGCGAGCGGGTGCCGGAGGGCGGCCACGGCTACATGGCTCAGGAGCAGGGTGCGCTCGGTGACCGCGGCGAGGTGGGCGAGGGTGGCCACCGGGTCGTACCAGGTGGTGCCCATGGCGGCGGCCAGGCGCGCGGGGATCGCCACGTGGTCGCAGGTGGCGAGGTAGGCGAAGCCGAGGCGGTCGGCGGCGCGGGCGGTCTCCCGCAGGTCGGCGGGCCCGCCCTCGACCTCCCAGGGCTCGGCGTAGAGGGTGCTGAGCGAGGTGACGGGCAGCTGCATCCCGTAGGAGAGGCGGCCCTCGGGGAGGACCCGCAGACCGTGGCGCATGCCGACCCCTCCCACCGACCTGACGGGCAGTCACCTTTGCGGGTCCCATCGTCCGGGGCGATCGGCCGGCAGGCAAGACCCGCGGCCGGCGCGGTCGCGATCAGACGGCCGATCCGCGGGCGGCCCGCCACATCGTGTGCTCGCGGCTGATCGCCTCCTCCGCGTCGGCCACCTCGCGCGCCCAGGCCGCCTCGTCACAGGTCAGCGCGAGCCGCTCGTGGACGATGCTGAGCTCCGTCGCGGCGAAGGTGTACGCCCGGCCGAGCGACTCGTGCTGCCGCACGGCGAACCAGGCCGCTCCCGCGCCGAGCACCGCCGCCAGCACACCTGGCAGGTCGAACTCCACCACGCCGGTGAGCCGGAGGGCCGCGGCGAGCACCCCGAGCCCCTCCACGGCGATCAGGGCGAGGCGCCAGCGGTGCGCGAGCCGGGTGTTGAGGCGGGCCTTCGCGCCGTACCAGCGCTGCTGGTCCTCGATGCGCCCCTCGATGTACGAGCGCTTGCGGGACGCGAAGTCACCTTCCCGCAGCCGGTTCATGGCGTCGGTGGCGGCCATCGAGCCGACGGGGGCGATGCTGCTGCTCGGCGCTTCGCGCAGCAGTACTTCCAGACGCTCGTGGAACCGTCTGGCCGCGAGGGGGCCGGGCAGGTCCGCGGAGAACGGCTCGCCGCCCACCGCGTACCGCCACGCCAGCGTCTTCGTCGACTCCGCGAGGGCCCGCCCGTCGTACCAGGCCCGCTCCGGGCGCTCCGCCAGCATCCACACCTCCAGGCACACGGTCGCGAGGAAGGCCAGGAGCACGGCGGCCACCGCGGTGGTCATGTCGACGGCGGCGAGCGCCGCGGCCAGGACGGCCAGCAGCAGGCGCCATTTCGTCCCCGTCATATAGCTGCGCTGGCCCGCCAGGGACGCGGTGTCGGCCGCCTGGAACACCACCGGGAAATCTTCGTCTTTCAGAATCCGCACCTCAGCCACGGCCGCCCCGCCCCTCATATCCCCATGCCCCGCGAAACCGAAGGGGAGTGTACGGTCGGTTCGTGCCGACTGTCCGGAGAATGCGTTTTCCGGAATACCCGGCGGACGGGCGACAACCTGCCCGGGATTTCCATCATTTCCGCACATTTCCCTCTTTGCCGCCGCCTTCTCCTCGTTTCCCCCCGGCTTCAGCACCGGTTTCAGCCCCGGTTTCAGCCCTGCCGCGCGGTGGGATGAACGGACGACGGGCCTCGCACCGGGGCCCTGGACCTGCGCCGGGGGGACGGGTGACATGGGCAGGAACAACGCGGCCGGCACCGCCGCGGACAGCGACTACCGCTACGACGCGTTTATCTCGTACAGCCACGCCGCCGACCGGGCCAGAGCCGCGCATCTCCGGCGCGGATTGCAGAGTTTCGCCCGTAAATGGCGCCAATTACGGGCGCTCCGCATTTTCCTCGACAATGCGTCGCTGTCGGCAAACCCCGCGCTCTGGAGCGCGGTGGAAGACCACCTGAGAGCGTCCCGCACGCTGATCTACCTCGCCTCCCCCGAGGCCGCCCGCTCCCCGTGGGTGGGCCGGGAGATCGCCTGGTGGAAGGCCGGCGACCGGGCCCGTCACCTCCTGATCGTCGTGACCGGCGGCACGCTGGTGTGGGACCACGCCGCGGGGGATTTCGACTGGCGGCGCACCGACTGCCTGCCGCGCGAGATGGAGGACATGTTCACCGAGGAGCCCCGGTGGGTGGACCTGCGCTGGATGACGGAGGAGGACATCGGGTCGCTCCGGGATCCCCGCTTCCAGGAGTGCGTGGCGGATCTGGCGGCCCCCTTGCACGGCCGTCCCAAGGAAGACCTGATCGGCGAAGACGTCTCCCAGCACCGCCGGGCCAAACTGTTCACGCGGGGCGCCGTCTCCGTCGTCACCGCGCTGGCCGTCACGGCCGGCATCACCTCGGTCGTCGCCTTCCAGCAGCGGGACCGGGCCCGGGACCAGAACCGCCTCGCGACGTCCCGCCAGCTGGCGGCGACGGCGCTGAACCTCAGCGAGAGCGACCTGCGGCTGGCGTCGCTGCTGGCGATCGAGGCGTACCGCGTCCAGGCCACCCCCGAGGCGGTCTCCGCCCTGAACCGACTGGCCACGTCCAGCCCGCATCTCGTGCGGTTCGTGACGAGCGGGAAGGACGTGAGCGAACTGGCCTTCAGCCCGGACGGCAGCACGGTGGCCGTGGGGGACGAGGGGGGCGGGGTGACGGTCTGGCGCAGCGACGGTTCGGCCGTACGCGGCCGGACCAGCCTGCCCTCGGCGGTGACGGCCCTGGACTTCCGCGAGGACGGCTCCTCCTTGGCCGTCGGGGACGCCAAGGGCGCGCTGGGCGTCTACGACCTGGCGGGAAAGACGATGCGGCGGCTCTCCGGCGCCCCCGCGGGCGTCACGTCGGTGGCGTTCGACATGGCGGGAAATCTGGCCGTGGGGAGCGAAGGCGGCCACGTGGCGCTGTACACCGGCGCGAAGGAGAAGACGAAGGAGGTGGCCCTCAAGGAAGCGGGCGTCAGCAGCGTGTCGTTCTGGGACGAGGGCGCCCGGATCCTGGCCCTCGGTGCGAACGGCAGCGGCGTGCTGCTGTCGGTTCCCGAGCTCAGCACGGCGGGCGACAGCTGGGGAGGCGTCACCCCCGCCGGGAACTACGCGGCGGGCGCCTCCCCCTCGGGGTCGTGCTTCGGCTACATCAAATACGGCTCCACCTACGCCGCGGGCGCCGTGCGGCCGGATGAGAAGAAGGAGAGCAAGGCCTGCGGGGAATTCGCCTGGCTGCCGAACAAGGAGGCCCGTCTCTTCACCCTGGCCGACGCCGGGCGGATGGCGGTGGCCACGTCGACGGGCATCACGGTCGTCGATACGGCGGGCGGCAGCAGCGGCTTCGAGAACGGGGGCCGGGTCCGGGAGCTCACCGGCGTCGGTCCGCCCACGCTGATGCGGTTCTCGCCGGGCGCCGGCAGCAGGATGGCCTCGGCGGTCGGCCGTACCGTCGCCCTGTGGGACTTCGACCAGGCGGCTCGTACCGCCCATTCCTACGGGCTGCGCGTCCCGGACGTGGACAACGCCTCCCGTTCCCTGGCCATCGCCGCCGGGGCGGCCGGCCGGGTCTCCTGGAGCGGCCGGGGCAGCGGAGGGCCACCGCACACCTGGCCGCTGAAGGAGGCGGACGGCACCCTCTCCAGCAATGACGAGGACGACGGCTACGCGTACGCCGAAGCCCTCGCATACAGCGCCGACGGGAAGACCTTGTACGTCGGTTCGGAGAAGGCCGTCACCGTCTGGGAAGTCTCCGGCGAGCGCCCCGTTAAATCGAAAACCGTAGAGCTTCCGGTCAACAAGAACTCGGAGGTCCGGGTCGTCGCCGCTCTCGCGCCACGGGGTGACGGAAGGCTGGCCGCTTTGACAGCCGACGGATCGGTCCACGCCGTCGACCTCGCCACAGGGCGCGTACGGACCACCGTGCAGGGGAAACCACCGGGTCCGTACGACGGCCTCCAGGGCGCTCTGAGCGGGGACGGGCGCACGAGCGCAGTTGAGGGCCCCGGAGGGGACGTGAGCGTCTATGACGTGCTGTCCGGGCGCCGGCTCCAGACGGTGCCCTTGGGCGGTGAACCGGTCCAGAACCTCTTCCTGTCCGAGGGCGGCGGCTCGCTGTACGTCATCGGCGCCAAGCGGACGTTCGCGCGCTGGGACACCGGCGCGCGCCGTTTCCGCTGGCGTTCCGACGGGGCCGGGGCCTGGAGTGTGAAGGTGAGCGCCGACGGCGGGAAGGTCGTCACCCTCGCCTCCGACGGCACCGTCACCCAGTGGGGCGCGGCACACGGCGACCGGCTGAGCAGTTTCACCCTTCCCAGGGCGGTCGAGTCGATGAACGGGATGGTCGGGACCGGCGATCAGACGGGCATGGCCCTGTCCCCCGACGGCGGCACGCTGTGGACCGTCACCGAGGCCGGTGAAGTCCTCTCCTGGGACCTGTCGGAGAAGGCGTGGCTCACCGGCCTGTGCCGCACCGCGGGCCGCGACCTGACCGCCGCCGAGTGGCAGCGCTACGTGGGAACCGGCCGTCCGTCCCGTCCCACCTGTTCCTGAGCCCCTACCCCGCCCACAGGCCCTCCTCCGTCAGGCCCAGCAAGGCGATCGCGTTGCCCCGGACGATCCGTTCCACCACGTCCGGGGCCAGGTGGCCCATCTGCTCCTCGGCGACCTCCCGTGACCGCGGCCACGTGGAGTCGGAGTGCGGGTAGTCCGTCTCGTACAGGACGTTGCCGGCGCCGATGGCGTCGAGGTTGCGCAGGCCGAAGGCGTCGTCGAAGAAGCAGCCGTGGACGTGCGCGGCGAAGAGCTCCGAGGGCGGCCGCAGCACCTTGTCGGCGACGCCGCCCCAGCCGCGGTTCTCCGCCCAGACCACGTCCGCGCGCTCCAGGACGTACGGGATCCACCCGATCTGTCCCTCCGCGTACATGATGCGCAGGTGGGGGAAGCGGTCGAACGTGCCCGACATCAGCCAGTCGGCCAGGGAGAAACAGCAGTTGGCGAACGTCAGGGTGGATCCGACGGCGGGCGGGGCGTCCGCGGAGGTGGAGGGCATGCGGGAGGAGGAGCCGATGTGCATGGCGATGACGGTGCCGGTCTCGTCACAGGCCCGCAGGAAGGGGTCCCAGGCGTCGGTGTGGACGGACGGCAGGCCCAGGTGCGGCGGAATCTCGGAGAAGCACACGGCGCGGACGCCCCGCGCGGCGTTGCGGCGGACCTCCTCGGCGGCCAGGCCGGCGTCCCACAGCGGGATGAGGGTGAGCGGGATCAGCCGTCCGCCGGCGTCGGGGCCGCACCACTCCTCGACCATCCAGTCGTTGTAGGCGCGGACGCACAGCAGGCCGAGCTCACGGTCTTTCGCCTCGGTGAACGTCTGCCCGCAAAAACGCGGGAACGAGGGGAAACAGAGCGCGGATTGGACATGGTTGCGATCCATATCGGCCAACCGTTGCGGCACGCTGTAGGACCCGGGGCGCATCTGCTCGTACGTGATTCCCTCAAGTTTGATGTCGTCCCTGGAGCATCCGACGGCGGAATCAAGCCGAGTGAGCGGACGGTGCAAATCCTCATAGATCCACCAGTCCGTCTCCGGCCCGGGGTCGCCGGGGGCTCCCATGACCGGCGCGAAGCGTCCGCCGACGAAGGTCATCTCCTTCAGCGGCGCCCGGACGATCCGCGGCCCGACATCGCGAAACCGCGCTGGAAGACGGTCCTGCCAGACGCCAGGAGGCTCGACCGTGTGATCGTCCACCGAGATAATCCTGGGGAAGCTCTCCATGGCTGACACGTTAGCGACGAACTGACGATCCGTCAGTACGCCGGCTGGGCGGACGCCGGCAGGGCTTGTGGAGAGGCCGGACCCCTGCTGACGCGGAGGCTTCCGACAAGGCAGACTGGCCGGTGCGACCGAGCGGGACAAGCAGGGGGTCACCATGGCCGGCGACACAGGGCACGGGCAGCAGCTGCGTTTCACCGTGCTCGGGCCCGTCCGGGCCCGGCGCGGGAAGGAACTGCTCCACACCGGCTCACCCCAGCAGCGGGCGCTCCTCGCCGCGCTGCTGCTGCGCGGCGGCCGGACCGCCACCGCGCCGGAGCTGGTCGACGCGCTGTGGGGCGACGAGCCCCCGCACGCCGCCCTGGCCGCGCTGCGCACCTACGCCTCCCGGCTCCGCAAGGTCTTCGGCCCGGACGCCGACGCCCTGATCAGCGAGTCGGGCGGCTACGCGATCCGGGTGGGCGTGGACTGCCTCGACATCGACACCGCCGAGCACCTGGCCGCCGACGCCGAGAAGGCGCGCGCCGCCGGCGACCGGGACCGCGCCCGCGAGCTGATCAACGCGGCGCTCGACGTCTGGGACGGCGAGCCGCTGGCCGGCCTGCCCGGCCCGTACGCCGAGACTCAGCGCACCCGGCTGGAGGAGTGGCGGCTCACGCTCATCGAGGCCCGCCTCGACCTCGACCTGGAGGTCGGCGCCCACGCCGAAGCCGTCTCCGAGCTCACCGCGCTCACCGCCGCCCACCCGCTGCGCGAGCGGCTGCGGGAGCTGCTGATGCTCGCCCTCTACCGCAGCGGACGGCAGGCCGAGGCCCTCGCCGTCTACGCCGACACCCGGCGGCTCCTCGCCGACGAGCTGGGCGTGGACCCCTGCCCCGAGCTCTCCGAGCTCCAGCAGCGCATCCTCCAGGCCGACGCGGACCTCGCCCTGCACTTCACCCCGGACAGCCGCCCCGGCGCGGGCCCCGCCTTCGTCCGGCCGGCCCAGCTCCCGGCCACCGTCGCCGACTTCACCGGCCGCACCTCGTTCGTCGACGAGCTGAGCGACCAGCTGACCACCGCCGAGGGCCGCGTCATGGCGGTGTCCGCGGTCGCCGGCATCGGCGGCGTCGGCAAGACGACACTGGCGGTGCACATCGCCCACACCGCCCGCCACCACTTCCCCGACGGCCAGCTCTACGTCGACCTCCAGGGAGCGGGCCCGCTGCCCGCGGAGCCCGAGGCGGTGCTCGGTTCGTTCCTGCGCGCGCTCGGCATCCCCGACGCCGCCATTCCGGACGGGGTCCAGGAGCGGGCCGCGCTGTTCCGCTCCACCCTCGACGGGCGCCGGGTCCTCACCCTCCTCGACAACGCCCGCGACGCCGCCCAGATCCGGCCCCTGCTGCCGGGCACCGAGGGCTGCGCCGCGCTCGTCACCAGCCGCGCCCGCATGGTGGACCTCGCCGGCGCCCACCTCGTCGACCTCGACGTGATGAGCCCGGAGGAGGCGCTGGTCCTCTTCACCCGCGTCGTGGGCGAGGAGCGCGTGGGCGCCGAGCGCGACGCCGCCATGGACGTCGTCGCCGCCTGCGGCTTCCTGCCGCTCGCCATCCGCATCGCCGCCTCCCGGCTGGCCGCCCGCCGCACCTGGACCGTCTCCGTCCTGGCCCGCAAGCTCGGCGACGAGCGCCGCCGCCTGGACGAGCTGCGCGCCGGCGACCTCGCCGTGAAGGCCACCTTCGAGCTCGGCTACGGCCAGCTGGAGCCCGCCCAGGCCCGCGCCTTCCGCCTCCTCGGCCTCGCCGACGGCCCCGACTTCTCACTGGCCGCCGCCTCGGCCATGCTCGACCTGGACCCCGACGACACCGAGGACCTGCTGGAGTGCCTGGTCGACACCTCGCTCCTGGAGTCCGCCGCGCCGGGCCGGTACCGCTTCCACGACCTGGTGCGCCTCTACGCGCGTGCGTGCGCCGAGCGCGACGAGGAGCCGCCGTCCGAGCGCGACGCCGCCCTGTCCCGCCTCCTGGACTTCTACCTGGCGACCGCGGCGGGCGTGTACGTCCTGGAGCGGCCGGGCGACCAGCTCCTGGCCCACCTGACGCCCACCACGCACCCCGGGCTCACCTTCACCGACCGCGCGGCGGCGGGCGACTGGCTGTTCGCCGAGGCCGGCTGCCTGCTCGCCTGCGTGCGCCAGCACGCCGACGCCACCGGCGACACCCTGCGCCGCGCCGTCGACCTGCTGCTCGCGGCCAAGGACCTCGCCGAGTCGGGCGCCGACTCCCGCCTGTACGAGCAGGCCGCCGCGGCCCTGCTCGTCGCGACCCGGGCGGCCGGCGACCCCCAGGCCGAGGGACGCGCCCGGTACGTCCTGGCCCATGTGCACAGCATCGGGGGCCGGTTCGAGCTCGCCGACGAGCAGGCCCGGCACGCGGTCCTGCTCGGCCGCTCCTGCGGGGACCCCATCCCCTGCTGCTACGCCTCCAACATCCGCTGCATCATCGCCATCTACGAACACCGCCACAAGGACGCCGAGGTGTACGTGGGCCAGGCGCTCGCCGCCTTCCGCGCCGACGGCAACCGCCCGGGCGAGGCGAGCGCCCTCAGCAACCTCTCGCGGGTGCGCCTGGACAGCGGGCGCGTCGCCTCGGCGGTGGAGCTCGCCGAGCAGGCCCTCGCCCTCTACCGCGAGATAGGGGCCTCCTGGCGGGTCGCCAACGCCCTGTACGCCCTGGGGCTCGCCCTGACCCAGGGCGGGCGGCACGAGGAGGCCCTCACCCGGCTCTCCGAGGCCCTGCCGGTGTTCCGGGACAACCGGCAGCGGCTGTGGGAGGGCATGACGCACTACCGCCTCGCCGAGGTCCACTTCGCCGCCGGGCGGCCGACCGTGGCCGCCCACCACGCCGAGCAGGCGCTGAAGCTGCGGGGCATCGGCGGGGAGTGGCGGCGCGGCAACGTCCTGATCGTCCTGGGCCGTTCGCTGGAGTCGCTGGGGCAGCCGGGGCGGGCACGGGCCTGCTGGACCGAAGCCCTGTCGATCTTCGAGCAGCTCGGCACCTCGGAGGCCGCCGACGTACGGCGGCTCCTCACGGGCACGGGCGTGGCGGCGGTGGCGTAGGGCGTGTCTTACGGATCAGCCCGGGGCCGCGACGCCCGGCACGGCACCTCGCCGCGTTGTCGCATCACCCGAGTACGCCCAGTACGCGGGAG
>NZ_JBEYZW010000027.1:0-85262 GCF_040646215.1 Streptomyces sp. NPDC046215
CTGCGCTGGATCGACATCAGCGACCGCCACCGCGTCAGCATCATCTGGGCCCCCAACTTCGCCTTCGGCCTCGTCGCCGAACAAGCCCACCGCATGACCGACCGCACCTGGGACCTCACCCCCGTCCGCCTGGCCATGAACGCCGGCGAAGTCGTCGTCGCCGCCACCGCACGCCGCTTCCTCGAAGCCCTCAAACCCTTCGGACTCCCCCAGAACGTCATGCACCCCTGCTGGGGCATGTCCGAAACCAGCTCCGTCGTCACCGACACCATCCTGCCCGCCCACGCACCCGACGGCGAAGAACTCTTCGTCAGCTGCGGCAAGCCCTACCCCGGCTTCGCCATGCGCGTCGTCGACGACCACGACACCCTCGTCGCCGAAGGCACCGTCGGCCGCCTCCAGGTCCGCGGCACCACCGTCACCGGCGGCTACCACGACAACGACAAAGCCAACGCCGAATCCTTCACCCCCGACGGCTGGTTCGAGACCGGCGACCTCGCCTTCCTCCGCAACGGCGAGATGTACATCACCGGCCGCGCCAAAGACGTCATCATCGTCAACGGCGTCAACCACTACAGCCACGAAATCGAATCCTGCGCCGAAGAACTCCCCTACGCCGTCCGCAGCTTCACCGCCGCCGTAGCCGTCCGCACCGACCCCACCGCCAGCACGGACGAGCTCGCCCTGTTCTTCCACCCCGAGCCCGGCCACGACCTCACCCAGGCCCTGCGCGCCATCCGCGGCAAAATCACCCGCGAGATCGGCGTCAGCCCCGCCTTCCTCGTCCCCGTCGAAGCCGCCACCATCCCCAAAACCGAAATCGGCAAAATCCAGCGCACCCAGCTCCGCAAACGCTTCGAAGCCGGCGAATTCGACACACAGGTACAACAGTCGGAAATCCTCCTCGGCACCGCCGCCACCGTCCCCGACTGGTTCCTGCACCCCGTGTGGCAGCGCGCCGAGTCCCCTCACCGGCCGGTGGAGCCCGCGCGGCACACCCTGATCCTGGCCGGGTGCGGCGCCCTGGCCGTGGACGTGGCCGACGCGGTGGCCGACGGGCTCCGGCGCCGGGGGGCGTTGGCGACGGTCGTCACCGCAGGCGAGGGGTACGACCGCCTGGACGCGGGCCGCTACCGCGTCCGCACCGACGCGGTCGAGGACTACGACCGGCTCCTCGCGGGCCTGGCGGCCGACGGCCGCCCGGTGGACGCCGTACTGCACCTGGGCGCCTTCACGGCCCGCCACCGCGACCGGCAGCCCGACTCCGTGGCGGCGCTGCTCACCGCACAGCGGGACAGCGCGGACAGCCTGCTGTGCCTGGCGCGGGCGCTGACCACGGCGCGTCCCCGCGACCACCGGGTCCGTCTGCACCTGGTGACCCGCCAGGACCAGGAGGTGCTGCCGCAGGACCACGGCTTCTACGGCCACGCGGCCGCGGGCGGGCTGCTGAAGAGCCTGTCGGAGGAACTGCCGTGGCTCAGCGCCTGCTGGGTCGATGTCCCGGCCGGAGACCTCGCGCAGACCGCCCGGCTGATCCTCGCCGAAGCGTCCGTGCCGATCACCGAGGCCGAGGTCGCCCACCGGGCGGGGCGGCGCTGGGTGCGCCGGCTGGCGCCCTTGCCGCAGCCGCTGCCGCAGACCGCGCCCGTCACCGGCGAGGGGTTCCACCTCATCAGCGGCGGCCTCGGCGGTGTCGCCGTGCGCCTCGCCGAGCACCTGCTCAAGACACCCGGCACCCGGCTGCTGCTCGTGGGCCGCACCGAGCTGCCCGAGGAGCACACCTGGGACGCTCACCTCGCCGCGGGCGGGGAGAACGCCCGGCGGATCGCGGCGTACCGCACGCTGCGCGAGCGGGGCGACGTCCGGTACGCCGCCGCCGACGTCACCGATGCCGCGCAGGTGCGCGCGGCGGTCGACAAGGCCGCCGCGGAGTGGTCGGCCCCGCTGGCCGGGGTGCTGCACCTCGCCGGGGAGTTCGGCCAGCGGGCCGCGTCGGAGTACGGCGTGGAGGAGTGGCGCGCCGCGCTGGCCGCGAAGGTCACCGGCGGCTGGGTCCTGCACCGGCTGGCCCTGGCACACTCGGCGACGTCGTTCCTCTCGTTCTCCTCGGTCAACGGCTACTTCGGCGGCTCCATGAGCGGCGCCTACTCCGCCGCCAACGCCTTCCTCGACGCCCTGGCCGTGCACCAGCGCCGGCACTGCGGCCTCGACGCGCGCAGCGTGGCGTGGAGCATGTGGGAGGAGCTGGGTATGAGCCGCGGGTTCGGGCTCAAGGAGCTGACGGAAGCCCGTGGTTACCGGGTCCTGGACGAGTCCGCGGCCCTGCGCTCCTTCGGCCTGGCCCGGTCCCTGGACCTCCCGCACGTGCTCGTCGGGGTGGACCGCGGCGCGCCCTGGGTGCGCGGCCATGTGCGCGCCCCGGCGCGTGCGGTGCACCGGCTGGTGGCCGAGGTGGCCTTCCGGCAGGGTGCCGATGTCGGTGAGGTGTACCAGGGCGCCGTCGGCGCGGCCCGGAGCGCGGGCGCCGCCGACCGCTGGGTGCTGCGGGCGGCGGGGTCGTCGCCTGGGAGTGCGGGGCCAGCGGCGGCGGCTGCCGCTGCCGGGCCGGTCGCCCCGGACGCGGCCCGGCAGCGGGCGCTGCGGGAGCAGGTGTCGGCGATCTGGTGCCAGGTGCTGGAGCGGGACCAGGTGGGGGCCGGGGAGAACTTCTTCGACCTCGGCGGCAACTCCCTGTTGCTGGTCAAGGCCCAGGCCGCGGTCAACCGGCAGCTCGGCTGCGACCTGAGCGTGGTGGATCTGTTCCGCCACCCCACGGTCGAGGCGCTGTCCCGTCACCTGGCCGACAGCGGGCGCGTGCCGGCCGCGGAGCGCACCCCTGCGCCCGAGCGCCCCGGGGCCGCCGGCCCCGCGCCGGACAGCGCCCTGGAACGGGCCCGGCAGCAGGCACAGCGCCGTCGCGCGGCCCGTCAGCAGGCCGCCCAGCAGAGCAAGAGGAACCAGCACGATGGATGAGACAGAGCAGAGCGGCTACGCGCTCGACAACGACATCGCGGTCGTCGCCATGGCCGCCCGTTTCCCCGGCGCCGACACGGTGGAGGAGTTCTGGGAGAACCTCGCCGCCGGCCGGGAGTCGATCCGGCCCGTCACCGACGAGGAGTTCCTCGCCGCCGGAGGCGATCCGGCCGAACTGGAGGACCCGGACCTGGTGCGGATGGCCTCGGCCGTCGAGGGCATCGACCGGTTCGACTCCGGCTTCTTCGGCTACAGCCCCGCCGAGGCCGCGCTCATCGACCCCCAGCAGCGGCTTCTCCTGGAGTGCGCCTACCACGCCCTGGAGGCGGCGGGCCTCGCGGACGGCCACGACGGGCGGACGGTAGGGGTGTACGCGGGTGCCGGGGACAGCCGGTACTACACCGCGCACGTGTATCCCAGCCTCGCCGGGGAGCGCTCGCCGATGGCGCTGATCCACGCCGCGTCGGCCAACTCGCTCGGCGCCCTGGCCACCCGGATCTCCTACGAGCTGGGGCTCACCGGCCCCAGCCTGTCGGTGCAGACGGCCTGCTCGACCGGTCTCGTCGCCATCCACACCGCCTGCCAGGACCTGCTGAGCCACGCGTGCGACGTCGCCCTGGCCGCCGCGGCCTCGCTGAGCCCGTCCCCGAAACTGGGCTACCGGTACGTCCCGGACGGCACGTTCTCCCCGGACGGGCACTGCCGGGCCTTCGACGCGGACGCCGCGGGCACCATCTCCGGCGACGGCGTCGGCACGGTGGTCCTCAAGCGCCTGGCGGACGCGGTGGCCGACGGCGACCGGATCCGGGCCGTCATCAAGGGCTCGGCCATCAACAACGACGGCCGCCGCAAGGTGGGGTTCAACGCCCCGAGCATCGAGGGCCAGGCCGAGGCGATCATCACCGCCCAGGCGGAGGCCGGCATCGACGCGGACTCCCTCGGCTACGTCGAGGCGCACGGCACGGCCACCCGCATCGGCGACCCCATCGAGGTGGCGGCGCTCACCCAGGCCGTCAGGGAGAGCACCGACCGCAAGCAGTTCTGCGCCCTCGGGTCGGTGAAGACCAACATCGGCCACCTCGGCGCCGCCGCCGGGATAGCCGGCTTCATCAAGACCGTCCTGGCGCTGGAGCACCGGCAGATCCCGCCGAGCCTCCACTTCGAGAACCCCAATCCGCTGATCGACTTCGCGGCGAGCCCCTTCCGGGTGCCCACCACCCTGGAGGAGTGGCCGGCCGGCTCGACCCCGCGCCGCGCCGCCGTCAGCGCCTTCGGCCTCGGCGGCACCAACGCGCACGTCATCCTCGAAGAGGCCCCCGAGGCCCACCGGTGGCAGCCGCCCGCGCCGCGGGAAGTCTCCGGTGACGAGGCGCCGTGGCAGACACTGACCGTGTCCGCCCGGACGCCCGGAGCCCTGCGCGGTCAGCGGGAGCTGCTGGCACGGCACCTGGAGGCCCACCCCCGGCTGGACCTCGCCGCGGTCGCCCACGCCTTGCGCACCGACCGCCCCGCGCTGCGGCACCGCTCCGCGGTGGTCGCCACGAGTGCCGCGGACGCCGCGGAACTGCTGCGCGCGCCACTGCCCGTAGGCTCCGCGCCGACCGCCGGTGAGGCACCGGCCGTGGCCTTCCTGCTGCCCGGCGGCGGAACCCAGTACGCCGGCATGGGCGCGCAGTTGTACGCCACGGACCCGGACTACCGCGACGCCGTCGACACCTGCGCCCGTATCCTGCGGCCCGTCCTGGGCCACGACCTGCGCACCGCCCTGTACGCACGTCCCGGCCTGGGCGACGTGGACGGCTTCCTGAGCCTGGTCGTCA
Organism: Streptomyces sp. NPDC046215; assembly: GCF_040646215.1. Classification (NCBI taxonomy): domain Bacteria; kingdom Bacillati; phylum Actinomycetota; class Actinomycetes; order Kitasatosporales; family Streptomycetaceae; genus Streptomyces; species Streptomyces sp. NPDC046215. Next base: position 4,833 of record NZ_JBEYZW010000027.1, read on the forward strand.
CCGAGTACGCGCTGGCCACGATGCTGATGCGCCGCGGGGTGCGGCCGGACGCGCTCATCGGGCACTCGCTCGGCGAGTACACCGCCGCGTGCCTGGCCGGAGTGATCTCGCTGGAGGAGATGCTGCCGCTGGTCGCCGAGCGGCTGCGGCTGATCGTCTCGGCCGGTGGCAGCACCCTCGGCGTGGCGCTCGGTGAGGGGGAGCTGCGGGAGTACCTGACGGACGGCCTGTCGCTGACGGCGGTCAACGGGCCGGAGTCCTGTGCCGTCGCCGGCCGGGACGAGGCGGTCGACGCGCTGGAACAGCGCCTGCGCGCGAAGGGGATCTGGCACCGGCGCCTGACGATGTCGGCGGCGGCCCACTCCGCCGTCCTGGACCCCGTCCTCGGCGACTTCGCCGAAGCGCTGCGCGGCGTGACCCTGAGTTTCCCTCAGATCCCCTACGTCACCAACGTCACCGGCACCTGGGTCACCGGCGAGCAGGCCACCAGCCACCGGCACTGGATCGACCACACCCGCAACACCGTGCGGTTCGCCGACGGCGTGGCCCGGCTGTGGGAGCGCGGCCGGCCGCTGCTGGTCGAGGTCGGCCCGGGCGACTCCCTCACCAAGCTGGCCCGGGGCGTCCTGGCCGGCGAGACGCCCGCCACCGTGCTGACCATGCGGCACGCCAAGGCCGAGCGGCCGGACACCCAGCTGGCCGCCGAGGCCCTCGCCCGCCTCTGGGAGGCCGGGGTCCCCGTCGACCTCGCGCCCCGCGGCGCCACGGCACCGCCCCGTCGCGGCGTACCGCTGCCCGGCTACGCCTTCGAGCGCCACCGTCACTGGATCCCGGCCCCCACCGCACGGCCCCGGCCGCACACCGGAATCGAGGATGAGCGGGAGTCCACCGAGCACCCGGCGGAGGCCGGGGCCGCGCCGCAGGCCCCCGCCCGCGCACCGCGACCGCACCTGGCGACCGCGTACACCGCCCCGCGCACCGACGACGAACGCGCGGTCGCCGAGCAGTGGCAGCAGGCCCTGGGCATCGACCGGATCGGGATCCACGACAATTTCTTCGACCTGGGCGGCGACTCGATGCGCGCCGTCCTGCTGGCCGCGCGGCTGAGTTCGGCCTCCCTCCTGGAGACACCGGCCGCCGCGATCCTGGCCCGTCCCACCATCGCGGGCCTGCTGGACCGGTCGGGCCGCGAAGCCGCCGGCCAGGAGGCTTTCGCCCCGGTGCTGCCGCTGCGCGCCGAGGGGGACCGGACGCCCCTGTTCTGCGTCCACCCGGGCGGCGGTACCGCCTGGCGCTACGCCGGTCTGCTGGCGCACCTGGGCGGGCGCCAGCCGGTGTACGGCATCCAGGCCCACGGGCTGGACGGCCTGCGGTCGCCGGCCGCCGACGGCAAGGAGATGGTCGAGTCCTATCTCGCGCACCTGCGCGGCATCCAGCCCCGGGGCCCCTACCGGATCCTCGGCTGGTCCTTCGGCGGCACCGTGGCCCACTCGATGGCCACCGCGCTGCAGCGCCAGGGCGAGCAGGTCGAGCTGCTGGTGATGATGGACGCCCCGCTGGCCCACCAGTACGTCCAGAGCCCGGAGGAGACCGAGGCCCAGGTCGCCGCCCTGCTGCTGAACATCGCCGATGTGCGTCCCGCGGACGGCGGCGCCCCGCGGGACGTCGCGGTGGCCCTGGACCTGATCGGCCGAGCGGGTGCGGGGGCGGCCGTGACGGCCGAGGAGGCGGCGGTGTTCGCCCGGATCATCCGCAACAACATCCGCGTCGGGCTCGGCCTGAGCACCGAGGTGTTCCGCGGTGACGTGCTGTTCTTCAGCGCCACCGGCTCCCCCGCCGCCTCCCCGGCGCGGGGGTCCGAGGGCCCGCTGCCCACGCCGGTGACGGGCGACGCCTGGCGCCCGTACGTCACCGGCGCCTTCGAGGACCACCCCGTGCCCTGCGGCCACCACGAGATGACCGAGCCCGAGCACCTCGCTCGCATAGCCGAGGTGCTGACGGCCGCCCTGCGGCAGCTCGACCACTGACGGAACACCACACTCACCGAGAGAGAGCACACCGATGCGGTTCGACAACCTCTACCTCGCGGGCGTGGCCAGCTGGCTCCCCGAGCGCATGGACACCGAACAGGCGGTGAAGGAGGGCCTGATGGACGCGGCCGTCCGTGAGGTCTCCGGCATCGAGGCGGTCCCCGTCGCGGGGACCGTCCCGGCACCGGACATGGCGGTCACGGCGGCGCGGGAGGCGATCCGCCGGTCCGGCCACGGCCCGGAGGACTTCGCCGCGCTGTACCACAGCAATTCGCACTTCCAGGGTCCGGACGGCTGGTCCCCGCAGCACTACGTCCTGCGCAAGGCCCTGGACCGGCCGATCTCCGCCGTGGAGGTGCGCCAGGGCTGCCTTGGCATGCTGACGAGCCTGGAGCTGGCCGCGCACCGGCTGGCCTGTGACCGCTCGCGCCCCGCCGTCCTGCTGACCGGCGCCGACAACTTCGGGACACCGCTGGCCGACCGGTGGAAGGACGCCGGGCTGTTCCTGCTGGCCGACGGCGCGGCCGCCGCGGTCGTCTCCGCGCGGGGAGGGTTCGCCCGGCTGCTGGCCTCCGCCTCGCTGTCGGATCCGCAGATGGAGGAGCTGAACCGGGGCGGCGAGGTGCTCTTCCCGCCGCCGATGACGGTGGGCCGCCCGCTCGACCTGGAGGGGCGCCGCCAGTACTGGCGCGAGCAGTGGGCCGCCGGCACGGTGCCGCCCATGGGCGACCTCGGCCGGCTCGTCGGGGACGTCGCCTCGCGCGCGCTCGCGGAAGCCGGGCTGACCATGGAGGAGATCGACCGCGTCGTCCACATGGGGTTCTCCAGGATTCCGCTGTGGGACACCTTCCTCGCGCCGCTGGACATCGACGAGGAGCGCGGCATCTGGGACTTCGCCCGCCGCACCGGCCACGTGGGCACCGCCGACTTCGTCGCCGGACTCGAACACCTCTGCGCCACGGAGCAGTTGGTCGAGGGGGACCACGTGATGCTCATCGGTGCCGCCCCGGGCGCGGAGGTCTGCTGCGTCATCGCGCAGATCGTCCACCCGATGCCCTGACCGCCCCTCCCCCTGCCCTGCCCACCACACTTCCGCCCATCCCACAGGAGAGACACCGTGCTCGACGGCTGCATCCCACCCGACGTCCACCGAGCGGCCGCGTACCGCGAGAAGGGGTACTGGCGGGGTGAGAACCTCTCCGCCCTGCTGCGCACCTGGGCCGGCCGGCACGACTGTGCCACCGCGCTGGTCGACGGAGAGCGGCGGCTGACCTACCGTGCCCTCGACGCGTGGGTCGACCGGCTCGCGGCGGGCTTCCACCGGCACGGTCTGGAGGCGGGCGACCGGGTGGTCGTGCAGCTCCCGAACGTCGCGGAGTTCCCCGCCGTCGCCTTCGCCCTCTTCCGGATCGGCGTCGTCCCCGTCTTCACCCTGGCCTCGCACCGGGTCAACGAGATCCGCCACCTGTGCGAGCTCTCGGGGGCGCGGGCCTACGTCCTGCCCGACCGGCACCACGGCTTCGACCACCTGGAGCTGGCGCTGCGGGTGAAGGGCGAAGTCGCCTCGCTGGAGCACCTGTTCGTCGTCGGTGACGTACCGGAAGGCGTCGAGGCCATACCTCTGCGGGAGGTGGACGCCGAGCCCCGGCCGTTCCCCGAGCCGGACCCTTCCGAGGTGGCCTTCTTCCTGCTGTCCGGCGGCACCACCGCACTGCCCAAGCTCATCCCGCGCACCCACGACGGCTACGCGCACCAGACGCGCACGGCGGTGAGCTTCTGCGGGATCACCCACGAGGACGTCTATCTGGCGGCGCTGCCGATGGGGTTCAACTTCACGTGGGGCAGCCCCGGTGTGGTCGGCACCTTCCGGGCCGGCGGCACGGTGGTCCTCGCCGAGGGGCCCACCGCCGACGACTGCTTCCGGCTGATCCAGGAGGAAGGCGTCACGTTCACCTCGATCGTGCCGACGGTGGCGCAGCTCTGGCTGGAGACGGCCGAGTGGTCGCCCTACCGGCTGACGACCTTGCGCTCGGTCCAGGTCGGCGGAGCCCCGCTCACCGCGGAGCTCGCCTCGCGCATCGGCCCCGGCCTGGGGTGCCGCCTCCAGCAGGTGTTCGGCACCTCCGAGGGGCTCCTCTCCCTCACCCACGACGACGACCCGCTGGAGGTGGTGGAGCGCACGCAGGGCCGCCCGATCTCACCGGGCGACGAGATACGGATCGTCGACGAGGACGGCGCGGCCCTCCCCGCGGACGCCACCGGCGAGCTGATCACCAGGGGTCCGTACACCCTGCACGGCTACTACCGGGCCGAGGAGTACAACCGGGTCGCCTTCACCGAGGACGGCTTCTTCCGCACCGGTGACCTCGCCCGGATCACTCCCGAGGGGCACTTGGTGATCGAGGGGCGGATCAAGGACGTCATCGTCCGGGGCGGCGACAAGATCTCGCCCGGGGAACTGGAGAGCCACCTCCTCACCCACCCGGCGGTCGCCCGCGTCGCGGTCGTCGGCGTACCGGACGAGTACCACGGCGAGCGGGTGTGCGCGTTCGTCGTCCCGGACGGCGAGCCGCCGGCCCTCAACGACCTGCGGCAGGCGCTGCAGGCGCGCGGGCTGGCCGACTACAAGCTGCCCGACCGGGTCGAGATCATCGACGCTCTTCCCCTCACCGGCCTCGGCAAGGTCGACAAGAAGCGCCTCGCGGCCGGCGGCGTCACGCCGCGGCCGGCGGCCTCCGCACAGCCGCTGCAAGGAGAACGCCGATGACCGCCGGACTGCCGGCCGAGGACGGGCCGGTTCTCCCCGCTCTGGCCCACCTCGTCGCGGGATATCTCAACACCGCGCCGGAGGCCCTGCCCGCCGACGCCAACCTCGTGCACCTGGGGCTCGGTTCCCTGGAGGTCATGCGGCTGGTCGGGCGGCTGCGCAAGGCCAAGATCCCCGCCGAGGTCCGTGACCTGGCGGCGCAGCCGACCTTGGCGCAGTGGACCCGGTACCTTCTCGGCCTGTCCCCGGCCGAGGACATCGCGGCGAGCCTGAGCTGACGCACGCGACCGGCCGCCGGGGCACCGGCGGCCGGTCGCCTTCCGTTCGACGGTCATGGCTCCGTGCCGCACACGTTTTCTCCAATTCCCGCCAGTTTTCGGACGCACGGCTCCGCTGAGAGAGGGCGATCAGAGCGGCATTGCCGACATACCGCCCTTCTCGGTGCCTTCCCGCGGCGTCGCGGCAGGGCCCTTCGCTATCACGGCGTTATTGGCCGGTTATTTCCTTGCTTTACCCGGCGGCACTCCGGCGCGACCGAACGCTTGTTCCCGACTGGGCATGATGTCGATCAAGGAAGGGGCCGCCGCTGACAGGCGGCGGCCCACCGTGGAAGGCAGAGCATGTGACCAGTCAAGTACAGCGCCCTCTGACCGCCTACCAGCAGGATGTCTGGGCCTCGGCCTCTCAGGCCCCGCACTCGCCGCAGTTCAACTGCGTCCTCCACGAGCGTCTGCGGGGCACCGTCGACCACGACGCGCTCGCGGCCTGTGTCGAGGACGCGTTAGCCCGTCATGACACGTTCCGGCTGCGGTTCGAGGAGCACGCGGGAACTCCCGTGCAGTGGGCCGAGCCCGACGGAGTCCGGGTCGCCCGCGTCGATCTCACCGGGGAGCCCGACCCGCAGCAGGCGTGCGCCGCGTGGATGCGGCGTTCCCTGGCCGTGCCCCTGCCGCTCGCCGGCGGTCCTCTCGTCGAAGCGACGCTGCTGGTCGAGGGCCCCGGCGTCACCCACTTGCATGTCAAGGCCCACCACGTCATCGCCGACGGCTGGAGCCTGCACCGGCTGAGCGCCGAGGTCCTCGACGACTACGCGCGGACCGTGGCCGGCGAGAAGCCCGCCGCCCGCACCTCGCCGTCCTTACTCGCGTTCGTCGAGGAGGAGGCCGCCTACCGCTCCGGGGCGGACGCCGAGCGCGACCGCGCCTTCCACCGGGAGCGGCTCGCGGGGGTGGCACCCGCCCTGTTCACCCGCACGGCGGCCGGGGCCGGGCGCGGCCGCCACTCGTTCACCATCGAGGGCGCCCTCGTCGACAAGGTGCGCGCCGCAGGGTTCTCACCGTTCACCTACATCGCCGCCATGTTCGGCACGTACCTGACGCGTCTGCACCGCGGCGAGGAGGTCGTGCTCGGCGTCCCCTTCCTGAACCGGCCGGGCGCGTGGCGTGACGTTCTCGGCCAGTTCGCCAATACGCTGCCGCTGCGCATACCGGCGGCCGGCGGGCGGACGGTCCGGGAGTTGGTCGCCTGCACCCAGGAGGCGACGCGGGCGCTCCAGCCGCATCAGCGGCTCTCCCTCGGTGACGTCCTGCGGGAACTGCCCCCTTCCGCCGAAGGCCCCCGCCGGCTGTTCGACGTGACGCTCTCCTACATGCACTGGCCCCAGCAGGCCCGGGTTCCCGGGATCGAGCGCCGTACGGCCCTGATGGCCCCCTCGCACGACGAGGACGCCCTGGGCGTCGTGGTGTCCGCCTTCGAGGGCACCGCCGACCTCCACGTCGACCTGGACTACGCCCGCGACGTCTTCGACGAGGACCTGCCCGTCGAGTCGGTCGCCCGGCACCTGTCGACGCTCCTCCTCAACGGGGTGGAGATGATGGACCGGCCCGTCGCGGACGTGCCGGTGCTGACGGCCGCCGAGTACGAGGACCTCACCGCGGTACGCGCCCGCGGCCCGCGCGTCCCCTATCGGGACGACGCCACCCTGCACGGCCTGTTCGAGGCGCAGGCCGCCCGGCACCCCGGCCGGACCGCGGTCACCGGAGCCGCCGGGGAGACGCTGACGTACGCCGAGCTGAACGAGCGGGCCGACCGGGTCGCCCGGGCCCTGCGCGCCGAGGGGGTCGGCCCGGACGACCGGGTCGCGGTAATGATGGAGCGTGGACCCCACCTCGTGGTGGCGCTCCTGGGCACGCTGAAGGCCGGTGGCGCCTATGTGCCGGTGGACCGCGGCTACCCGGCCGAGCGCGTGCGGTTCCTGCTGGAGGACAGCCGCGCCAAGGTGGTGATCGTGGACGGCGGCGACCCCGTCGACGGGGTCGCCGAGGGCACGGCGGTGCGGCACGTCGAGGACCTGCTGCGCGCGGACGGCGGCCCGCTCGAACCGCTCGCCACCTCCCACGACCTGGCCTACGTCATCTACACCTCCGGCTCGACCGGCCGCCCCAAGGGCGTGATGGTCGAGCACCACAGTGTGGTCAACCGCCTCGCGTGGATGCAGGGCCGCTATCCGCTGGGCGCGCGTGACGTCCTGCTGCAGAAGACGCCGGTCTCCTTCGACGTCTCGGTGTGGGAGCTGTTCTGGTGGGCGGTCGAGGGCGCGAGCGTGGCACTGCTGCCGCCCGGCGGCCAGCAGGACCCCCGGGAGATCCTGCGGACCGTCCGCGAACAGCGGGTCAGCGCGGCGCACTTCGTCCCCTCGATGCTGGGCCCGTTCCTCGACCTGCTCCAGCGGTCGCCGCAGGCCCGTGAAGGGCTGGACTCGCTGCGGTACGTCTTCTGCAGCGGCGAGGCCCTGCCAGCCGCGCGGGTCGCGCAGTTCCACCGCGTGTTCGGCGCGGAGTCCGCGGTGCGGCTGGTGAACCTGTACGGCCCGACCGAGGCGACGGTCGATGTCTCGTTCTACGACTGTCCCCGCGAAGAGAACGTCACCCGGATACCCATCGGCCGGCCGATCGACAACACCAGCCTGTACGTCCTGGACAACTCCGGCCGGCCGCAGCCGGTGGGGGTGCCCGGTGAGCTGTGCATCGGCGGCGTCGGTGTGGCCCGCGGGTATCTGGACCGGCCGGAGCTGACCACCGAGAAGTTCCTCCCGGACCCGTTCGTGACCGGCGGCCGGATGTACCGCACCGGCGACCTCGCCCGCTGGCTGGCGGACGGCACGCTGGAGTACCTCGGGCGCATCGACGGCCAGGTGAAGATCCGCGGCAACCGCGTGGAACTCGGTGAGGTGGCCGCCGCCCTGCGCGCGGTGCCGGGCGTCCGGGACGCCCTCGCCGTGGCCCGCGTCACCGACACCCGTGACACCCACCTCGTCGGCTACTACGTAGCCGACGACGCCGTCGATCCGGAGGCGCTGCGGGAGCGGCTGGCCCGGGCCCTGCCGGTGTTCATGGTCCCCGCCTACTTCGTGCGCCTCGACAGCGTGCCGCTGACGCCCAACGGCAAGGCCGACCACCGCGCACTGCCCGCCCCCCAGGAGGCCGCGCGCCCGGCCGCCGGACGGCGGCCCCGCAACCGCACCGAGGCCGTCCTCGCCGAGGTCTGGGCCCGCGTGCTGGGCGTGGCCGGTGTCGGCATCGACGACGACTACTTCGCGCTCGGCGGGGACTCCATCCTGATGCTCAAGGTGCGGGCCGAGGCGGAACGGCGGGGCGTGCGCTTCTCGCTCACCGACCTGGTCCGCAACCCCACGGTGGCCGCTCTCGCCGTCCGCGCCTCGGACGGGGCGACGGCGGGTGAGGAGGCCCCGGCGCCGTTCGCCCTCATATCCACGGTGGACCGGGCCCGCCTGGAAGGCGCGGAGGACGCCTGGCCGCTCACCCGGCTCCAGCTCGGCCTGCTCTACCACAGCCGCCGGCACGAGACCTCGGCCATGTACAAGGACGTCTTCCTGTACCGCCTGGACATGCCGTGGGACGAGGAGCGGTTCCGCCGGGCGTTCGCCCGGCTGGTGGCCCGGCACCCGGCGCTGCGCTCCGGTTTCGACCTGGCAGGCTTCTCCGAGCCGCTGCAGATCGTCCGCCCCCGGGTGGAGGGCGGCCTGGACATCGCCGACCTTCGCTCCCTCGACGGCGCCGCGGCCGACGCGGAGATCCGCGCGCACATCGAAGAACGGCGCCACCACGCCTACGTCTTCGAGCGGGCGCCGCTGTACCTCGCCCGGGCACACGTGCGGCCGGACGCCGTCGAGCTGGTCCTCAGCTTCCATCACGCGCTCCTCGACGGCGGCAGCGTGGCCACCCTCCTCCAAGAGCTCCTCCAGGACTACGCGCACGACCTCGGGCTGGGCATCGGCCCCGTCGACACCACGGCACTGCCGTCACCGGCGGCACACGTGCGGGAGGAGCGGGCCGCCCTGGGGTCCGCGGAGACGCGGCGCTACTGGACGGAGCAGCTGGCCGGCTGCGAGCCCTTGCAGATCGAGGCGTTCCGGCCGCACCTGCCGCCCGCCACGCCGAAGCCGGCCGCACACCGGGTCGACCTGCCCGGCGACCTGGTCGCCCGGCTGCGGGCGTTCACCGCCGAGCACGGCCTGCCGGTGAAGTCCGTGCTCTTCGCGGCGCACTGCCTGACGCTGACCGCCTTCGCCGGCACCCGGGACGTGACCACCGGGCTCGTCACCCACGGCCGCCCGGAGCTCGCCCACGCCGAACGCGTCGCCGGGCTCTTCCTCAACACCGTGCCGCTGCGTCTGGACACCGGGCGGGCCAGCCGGCTGGACGTGGTGCGCGAGGCGTTCCGGCAGGAACAGGACGGGCACGCCCACCGCCGCTATCCGCTGAGCGCCGTCCAGGAGGACCACGGCGGCCCGGTCCTGGACACGGCCTTCAACTACGTGCACTTCCACCAGCTCGCCGAGGTCCTGGCCGTGCCCGGCGTGCGCCTGCTGGACTTCCGCACCTGGGAGGAGACCAACTTCCGGCTCCTGGTGAACGCGGTCACCGACCCCGACGGCGGGCGGGTGTGGCTGCGGATCGACGGTGACGGCGAGACGTTCTGCGCCGAGCGGACCCGACGCTACGCGCACGCCTTCCAGGAGATCCTGCGGAAGCTGCTGGACGAGCCGCACGCGGAGCCCGACACCGCCTTCCTCGCCGGCCGGCCCGTCCTCGCGGAGCCCGTGGCGCGCCCCACCGTCGTCGAACTCTTCGCCCGGCAGGCCGCCCGCACCCCGGAGGCGACCGCCCTGGCGATGCGCGAGGAGCGGTGGAGCTACGCGCGGCTGAACGAGGCCGCCGGCCAGGTGGCCGCAAGGCTGCGCGCGCTCGGCGCCCCGCCCGGGGCCCGGATCGCCATCGCGATGGACCGCTCCCCGCGGATGGTCGCCGTGCTGCTGGGCGTCGTGCGCGCCGGGTGCGCGGTGGTGCCGCTGGACGTCGGGTACCCCGCCGGGCGGCTGGCCGCGATGCTGGAGCAGGCCCGGCCCTTCCAGGTCGTCTGTGACGCTCCCTACGCCCACCTCGCCGGGGACCCGTCGCCGGCGCTGCCGGCCGCGTCCCTGACGGAGGGCCCGGCAGGGCCGGTCGCGGACGCCGCGGCAGTCGGCCCCGACAGCGCCGCCTACGTCCTGTTCACCTCCGGCTCCACCGGCCGGCCCAAGGGCGTGACGATGCCGCACCGCTCCCTGGCCTCCCTGGTGGCCTGGCAGAACGCGGCCGCGAGCGGCGCCGTGGGCGGGGGAACCCTGCAGTACGCGCCGCTGAGCTTCGACGTGTCCTTCCAGGAGATCTTCTCCACCCTGTGCTCCGGCGGCACGCTGCACCTGGTGGGCGACGCCGAGCGGCGCGACATGCCCGCGTTGCTGCGGCTGATCGACCGCGAGGGCATCGAGCGGGTCTTCCTCCCCTACGTCGCGCTCCAGCAGCTGGCCGAGACCGCGGACGCGCTGGGCATCGTCCCCCGCGCGCTGCGGGTGCTGGTCTCCTCCGGCGAACAGCTGCGCGTCACCCGGGAGATCCGCCGGCTGTGCGCCGCCCTGCCCGGCGTCGTCCTGGAGAACCAGTACGGGCCGACCGAAACGCACGTCGCCACCGCCTTCACCATGACCGGGGACCCGGAAGGCTTCCCCGCGCTGCCGCCGATCGGCCGCGCCGTCGACGGCGCCGAGGCACACGTGCTCGACGAGCGGATGCGCCCGGTGCCCGCCGGAGCCCGCGGAACGCTCTACCTCGGCGGCGCCTGCCTGGCCCAGGGCTACGAGGGACGCCCCGATCTGACCAAGGAGCGCTTCGTCCCGCACCCCTTCGGCGGCGCGGACCAGCGGCTCTACGACACCGGCGACCTCGGCCTGGTGCTGCCCGACGGGACGATCGCCTACGCCGGCCGGGCCGATTCCCAGGTCAAGGTGCGCGGTTTCCGCGTCGAGCCCGCGGAGGTGGAGCTGGCCCTCACCGACCTCACCGGGCGATACCCGCGGCTGCTCGACGCCGCGGTCGTGGCCCGGCGGCGCGACGACGGCGACTCCTTCCTGGCGGCCTTCCTCGCCGGCGACGGCACAGCCGCCGATCTGGCCGGCATCCGCGAGCAGTTGCGCAGCGCACTGCCCGACCACATGGTGCCCGCGCATCTGCAATGGGTGACGTCCCTGCCCCTGACCCCCAGCGGAAAGCGCGACGACGCCGCGCTGCGCCGGGCGCCGCTCGCCACCGCCGACGCCGCCGACCGCGGTGCCGGGCCGCGCGACGCCTATGAGCACGCGCTCGCCGAGATGCTCGCGGACCTCCTGGGGCTGCCCGCCGTCGGGGTGCACGACAGCCTCTTCGACCTGGGGGGCACCTCCCTGACGGCCATGCGGCTGGTGGTCCGCATCGAGCAGCGCTACGGCGTGAACATCCCGCTGTCCGGTTTCATCGCCGCGCCGACCGTCGCCGCCCTCGCGGCCCGGCTGCGGGCGGGCGACGCGGTGGCCACGTACGACCCCGTGGTCCCGATCCGCCCGGAGGGAACGCGCCCGCCGCTGTTCATGGTCCACCCCATGGGCGGCAACGTGCTCTGCTACGTGCCCTTCTCCCGCCACCTCCCCGACGACCAGCCGCTGTACGCCCTCCAGGCGGCCGGCGCGGATCCGGGCACCACGCCCCTGGGCACGGTCGAGGACATCGCGGCGGCTTACGTCACCGCACTGCGCGGGGTGCAGCCGCACGGCCCGTACGCCGTCGGCGGCTGGTCCTTCGGCGGCTTCGTCGCCTTCGAGATCGCCCGGCAGCTGCGAGCGGCGGGCGAGGAGGTGTCCCGGCTGATCCTCCTGGACACCACCGCGCTCGACCCGGGGGCGCGCGCCCGGCACGACGACGAGGCGCTGCTGCGGTGGTTCTTCTGGGAGCTGCTCCTGCTGGAGCGCGGCGGCGACTCCCTGATGGAGGCCATACCGGACGAACTGGTCTCCCTGGACGAGAAGTTCGCGTTCATCGCCCGGCTGGCGAGCGACGCAGGCGTCCTGCCCGCCGGCAGTTCGGGAGCCGTCATCCGCCGGCTCTTCGGCGTCTACCGCGCCAACTGGCAGGCGACGCTGGACTACCGGCCGGGCGTCCAGGAGCAGGACCTGACCCTGGTCCGCGCCCTCCAGCCGCTCCCGGACGTCCTCACCGCCATGCACGGCGCCGCCGGAAGCCGCCACGAGGACCGCACCAACGGCTGGAGCGACATGACCAGCGGCCGGCTCCACGTCGTCGACGTGCCCGGTGACCATCTCACCATCATGGAGGAACCGTACGTGGAGCACGTGGCGAAGACCGTCGTGGAACTGCTGGGCGCCGGCCCGGCCCCTTCCGCAGAAGGGAAGTGACGCCATGACGGAACGAGGCACCACCAAGGCCCTCGTCATCGGCGCCGGCATCGGCGGCCTGGCCTGTGCCGCCGCCCTCCGGCGGGTCGGCGTCGAGGTCGAGGTGTACGAGCGCGCCACCGAGCTCCGCGCGGCGGGGTCCGGCCTGTCGGTGATGAGCAACGCGGTCAGCGCGCTGGCCACGCTCGGCATCGACCTCGGCCTGGAGAAGCGCGGCCGGACCGCGGAGTCCTTCCTGGTCATGGACCACCTCGGGGAGGAGATACGGGACGTGCCCTTCAAGGAGGTCTGCGAGAAAGCGGGCGCGCCCAGCGTCTGCCTGAGCCGCTCCGCCCTCCAGGAGGCCCTGCTCGACGCGACCGCCGGCATACCGGTCCACCTCGGCGCGCGGGCCACCGGCTTCGAGGCCGACGGCGAGGGCGTCACCGTCCGCTTCGAGGACGGGCGTTCGGCCCGCGGCGACCTCCTCATCGGCGCCGACGGCTTCCACTCGGCCGTACGCTCCCACCTCGTCGGCCCCGAGGAGTCCGCGGACAGCGGCTACGTCTGCTGGCTCGGCCTCGTCCCCTTCGACCACCCGGTGCTCACCCCCGGGGCGGTGCGCCACTACTGGGGCAGCGGACAGCGCTTCGGCCTCATCGACATCGGCCACGGCCGCTTCTACTGGTGGGGCACCAAGAACATGCCCACCACCCGCTCCCACGCCTGGGACGGCACCAAGGACGAGATCACCCGGGCGTACGCGGGCTGGGCCGACGAGGTGCGCGCGGTGATCGAGGCCACCCCGCCGCAGGACATCCTCGCCGTACCCTCCCGCGACCGCGCCTTCCTGGAACGGTGGGGAGAGGGGCCCGTCACCCTCCTCGGTGACGCCGCCCACCCCATGCTGACCACCCTCGGGCAGGGCTCGGCCATGGCCATCGAGGACGCCGTCGTCCTGGCCCACACCCTCGCCGAACCGGGGGCGCGCGAGGACCTGCCGCTCGCCCTGCGCACCTACGAGGACCGCCGCCGCGACCGCACCCGGGCCATGGTCGCCGCCTCCCGGTACATGAGCGACCTCGAACAGGCCGACACCCCGGCCCTGCGGAAGGTCCGCGACGACTACTTCCGGCTCACGCCCCGCGAAGAGCTCGCCCGGCAGAACGAGGAGGCCCTGACCTTCCCCGGAGTCCCCGGCCCCGAACCGCGCGTGCGGCGCCCGCTCAGCCCGCTGGAACGCTGGTACTGGACGGCCGACCGGACGTCACCGCTGTCCGGCATCGTCCGCGCCCGCGTCCACGGCCCCCTGCCGGTGCCGCTGCTGCGCGGCGCCCTGGACGCCCTCCAGGCCCGGCACCCCCTGCTGCGCGTCACGATCACCGGTGACGAGGACGGGGCGGAGCCCGCCTTCCGGCCGGTGGGCGGCCGGCCGATCCCCCTGCGCCACGTCGTCGTGGCACCGCAGGACCCCGAAGCCGGCACCCGGTGGGAGCACGAGGTCAACGCCCACGAGCTCGCCGAGCGCGTCGACCGGCGCGCCGGGCCGCTCGTGCGCGCCGTCGTCATCACCCGGGAAGCGGGCCCCGGGGACCCGGAGGACGTCCACGACCTGCTGCTCACCGCCTCGCACTGCGTCGCCGACGGCATGACGTGCCTGTCACTGATGAGGGAGTGGATCGAACTCGCCGCCCGGCTGGGCGACGGCCACGTGCTCCCCCGCACGTCGAATCGGGCGCTGCCCGCCACAGAGGACCTGCTCCCCCTCCGCCACCGGGGCGCCGCGGGCGCCGCCGCCCTCACCGCCCTGATGGAGCGGGACCAGGAGGAGGCCGCGCGGCTGCGGCCCCGGCGGATCGTTCCCAGCAGCCCGGTGCCCTTCGGGGAGCGGCGGACCCGGATGGTGCACCGCTCCCTCACCGCCGGGCAGCTCCAGTTGCTGACCGGCGCCTGCAAGCGGCACGGGGTGACGGTGCACGGCGCCCTCGCCGCCGCCATGGTGACCGCCGTGGCCCGGGAGGCGGGCACCTCGGAGCCCGCGTACTTCTCGATCGGGTCCCCGGTGGACTTCCGCCGCGAACTGGATCCCGCCGTCTCCCCCGGCGAGGCGGGCAGCTACGCGGCCACACTGCCCTCCCGCGTCCTCTACCGGCCCGGCACACCGCTGTGGCCCATGGCCGAGGCCGTCGGCCGGGACCTGACGGAGCGCCGGGAGCGCGAGGAACACCTGTCCATGATCAACCTGCTGGGCCGGGCGGGGCCGAACTCCTCCTCCGACAGCGAACCCTTCATGCGCTACATGGACGAACACGGGCCGATCAACCTGTGCCTGTCCAACCTCGGCCGCTACGACTTCCCCGACCGGGTGGGCCCGTGGCGCGTGTCCGGCGCCCAGCTCGTCGCCGGCATCTCCGTGACGGGCGCCCTCGTGGCCACCGCCAACACCAGCCACGGCCAACTCGCATGGAACTTCAGCCACGTCGACGGCATGGTCCCCGCCGCCCGCGCGCAGCACATCGCCGACGAAGCCGTCCGCACGGTGCTGGCCGCCGTCGGCGACTGACCGCCGCCGGCCGAGACCGGCACACCCTGGCAGCACCTCGCGAAAGAGAAATGGAGAAAGCAGTTGATCCGACGGTCCAAGCCCACCCCTCCGGCCGGACGCGCCGTCGTCCTCACCGGTGCCTCGTCCGGGCTCGGCAGGGAGTGCGCCCTCCAGCTGGAACGGCGGGGTTTCCGTGTCTTCGCCGGCGTCCGCAAGGCGGAGGACGGCGAGAAGCTGCGCGCCGACGCCTCCTGCAAGCGGCTGCGTCCGGTGCTCCTGGACGTGACCGACGAGGAATCCGTCCGGGCGGCGAGGGCCGAGGTGCTCGACGCGGTCGGCGAGCGGGGCGTGTGGGGGCTCGTGAACAACGCCGGTACGTGTGTGTCGGCACCGCTGGAGTGTGTGCCGCCCGAGCGGCTGCTGCAACAGCTGCACACCAACGTCGTGGGCGCGTTCGCCGTCACCCAGGCGTTCGCACCGGACCTGCGCCGCACGCACGGACGGGTCGTCAACGTCTCCTCGGGCCTGGGCGCCCTCGCCATGCCCTACCTCGGCGCGTACGCGACGGGCCAGTTCGCGAAGGAGGGCCTGAGCGACGCCTTCCGCCGGGAGCTGCGCCCCTTCGGCGTCTCGGTCTCGGTCGTGCGGCCCGGCGCGATCGCGACCCCGATCTGGGACAAGGTGCGGGAGACCGGCGAGGACCTGCTGGAAGGGGCGCCCCGCGAGGTCGCCGACCTCTACCGCTCCTCGTTCGCGCGCTTCCTGCGGATGAACGAGGAGCGGGCGCAGGCGAGCGGCACCCGGCCGGAGGACTTCGCACGCGCCGTCTTCCGGGCGCTGACCGCCGCCCGGCCCAGGGCCCGTTACCACGTGGGGCCCGACGCCCGTGCGGCCGCGGCGCTGTCGCGGCTGCTGCCGGACGCCGTGCTGGACCGCGCCTTCGCCAAGGTCACCGTGTGACGGTGGCCGCCGCGGGCGCTCGCCGCCTCGGAGCATGAGCCCGCCCGCCGAAGAACGTATATGCGGTGCGGGGCCTGTCTAGTGGTGTGCGTATTTTTCCGAGTACGCACACCCGGCATGCCAGGTGGGGCGGCACGGAGTGCGTCCATAGAGGTGCGGTAAGTGACCAAGCGGGGCCCTGAGCGCGTTCCTCGTGCGACCCCCGGCGTGACCACTCCGCGTCAAGGGGCCGCGCGCACAGGAACCGGCAGTCCCCGTCCGCCATGGACGCGGTGGGAGTCTGGAGGGCGACGGCTGAAGCGTCAACTACCGTCGCACAGCGGCTGATTGGGTGCGTGCGGGCACCCGCCGGTTCGGCGGTGCTCACCAGCGCGGCGGAGGCGAACGAAGGAGAGGTCCGACCATGCCGGATTCCATCACACCGCTGACCGGGACGGATGCCGGGACAGATGCCGGGGCCGAGGCGTCAGGTTGCCCCCTGCTCTCCTCGGAATCGGTCGCCGCCACTTTCCTCTCACACGGCTCGCCCGACCTGTACCCGATGCTCAAGAGCCTGCGGGACGAGGCACCGGTGTTCTACAGCGACGACCTGCGCATGTGGATCGTGTCCCGGTACGACGACGTGACCCGGGTCCTCAAGAACTCGGCGCTCTTCCCGGCGTCCACCCGCTCCATCATCATGTCGAGCTATCCCCCGGAGGTCCGTGACGTCCTCCGCGCCACCAGCACGTTCACCGCGCCCAATATGGGATTCGACGGACCGCCGGCGCACGACCGCCTGCGCAAACCGGTCGTGCCGTACTTCTCCGCCAAGGGCGTGCAGCGTCTTGAGCCCCGCATCGAGCGAATAGCAGATCTGCGGGCCGGCGAGATCCCCTCCGCGCCCCCTGTGGACCTCGTCGAGGCGTACGCGCGCCCGCTGGCGAACACCGTGGTCATCGAGCTGGCCGGGCTGCCCGCCGACGACTACGACCGCATCGTCCGCTACCACCGGGCGGTCGACGCGTTCTTCTTCGGTCAGCCTCCCGCCCCTCTTCAGCTCGGCTACGCGAAGGACGTCCAGGAGTGGGAGGAGTACCTCGCCCGCATCATTCGTCTCCGCACCCGTGCGCCTCAGGACGACCTCATCAGCCTGCTCGCGCACAAGGCGGCGAGGGGAGAGGCCGACTACACCGAGGAGGAGCTGATCAGCCTCATCAGCTTCGACATCATCACCGCAGGGTTCCGGCCGACCAGCTTCGCGCTGGTCAATCTGTGCAAGGAGTTGCTGGAAGAGCCTCGCCTCTGGCGAACCCTGCGGGAGGATCCCGGCCGCTTCGACGGACTGTTCAGCGAGACACTCCGGCGCTCCGGACCGGCCCTGGGAGTGTTCCGGATGACAGCGGCCGAGGCGGAAGTGGGCGGTGTCCGCATCCCGGCGGGTGCCGTCCTGTGGGTGCTGACGGCCTCGGCGAACCGTGACGAGAGGCACTTCCCGGAGCCCGACTCCCACCACCCGCACCGCCCGCACCTGGCCGGCAGCCTGCACTTCTCCCACGGACTGCACTACTGCCTCGGCGCCAACCTCGCCCGGACCGTGATCCAGGCCGGCATCACCGCGCTCATGCGCCACCGGCCGGACCTGCGCCTGGTCCCGGACCAGGCGCGGCCGTACGAGCCGAGCATCAATGTCGTCGCGCCCGCGAGGCTCTTGGTCGAATGGTGAGCCGGGCCGCCGGTGAAGCGTCCGACGCCCTGCTGGGCCGCCGGGCAGCCCGCGGACCTTTCCTGCCCCGGCCTGCCCCGGCCTACCCCGCACGGCCGGCCGTGCGGGGCAAGCGGTCAGCGCGGTACGGCGCCCGCGTCGACGACCTCGGCGTTCAGGGCGCACCAGGCGGTCGATGTACCACCCGAAGGGGCACGGTTTCCGAATTTCTTGTACATGTACCCGTTGGGCTTGTGACAGATGACGTAACTGGTGAACGCGCTTCCGTAGCACGTCATCGACGCGCCATGATGCCCGGTGCCACCTCGCTCGTACCGCCACGCGTCGCAGGTCAAGGCGGCGGTTCGGCTCGCTGCGGAAGCCGGCGCCCCGGCGCCGGCGACCCCGGCACCCGCGATGACGAGAGACGCGCTGACGGCCAGCAGGCTTGCACGGTGGTGCGTTTTCATGTGTCCCCCTGTCGATGTCGCGTCTGACTACCCACGGGAGGCCACGCTAGCGGGGTGTCCGACACCCCACAGCAGGCAAGCGGAACTTGGCCGGGATCCGTGCAGTGGCCAAGATCCTCAGCGCGTCCGCCCGGAGGTATGCGGTGAGCCGAATCACACCAGTTCCGGTTGCAGTTCAGGTTGCCGCACCGGTGCGGCCTTGGGTTCCCACAGTTTGGTGGTCCGTACGTAGCCGTAGATCACCGAAGCCATGGCCAGCAGGAGCAGCGGTCCGAACAGCCACGGATGCCTGGCCATCTCCATCGGCAGGTAGCGGTAGGACAGCAAGAGCGCGGTGAATACCGTCGCACCATAGGCGACCAACTGAATTCCCGACCGGTCCCAGCCGCGTTCGAGCGAGCGCAGCGCCGCCTCGATCGTGAGCGTGAATACCACGCCGGCAATGATGTCCGAGCCGTAGTGGTAGCCGAATCCCAGCGTCGCACCGAGGGTGGCTATCAGCCAGAAAGTGCCCGCGTACCGCAGAACGCGCGGGCCCTTTCGGGAGTGAATGAAGATCGCGGTAGCCCACGCCGTGTGCAGGCTCGGCATGCAGTTGCGGGGGGTGATCTCGTCGAACGGCATCTGCAGTGGGGTGGTGATCGGCGGCGCCGAGTTCGGCCACAGGTCGGCCACCGCCCAGTGCCCGCCGTCGGCACCGTAGGCGAAGATCGGGCCGACCACCGGGAAGATCATGTAGATGCCCGGCCCGAGGAGGCCGATCACCAGGAACGTGCGCACCAGATGGTGGCGGGGGAAGCGGCGCTCGGCCGCCACGTTGCGCAGCTGGTACAGCGCGACGGCGACCGCGGCCACCGCGAGCTGAATGTAGACCCAGTCGAGAAGATGGGTGCCGACCGGGCCGGTGGCCTCGACCATGCGGCCCACCAGCCACGACGGGTTGCCCAGCGCGTGATCGGCGGTCGCCACGTACTGGTCGAGCACCGTCGGGCGGGTCTTGGACGTGATGAGCAGCCAGGTGTCACCGGTTTTACGGCCGGCCACCAGCAGCAGGCCCAGCCCGACGCCCTTCAGCAGCAGGACGCGTTCCTTGCCGGTGCGGCGCGTGACCGCGATGACCGCGCAGCCGAGGATCACCCACAGCGCGCCGTTGCCGAACATCATCTTGGCGTCGACCGCCCACCGGACCAGGAAGAAGACGATGTCGATGCCGACGGCGACACCGGTTGCGATAAACCGTTGCCGCCAGGTGAGCACCACCATCATCAACGCCATGCTGGCGTACAACAGCGGCCCCGACTTGGGGGCGAATATCACCTCTTTCGCCTGATTGGTCATCGGCCCCGGAAGGCCGTAGTGACGCGCGGCGATTTCCAGCACGATGAGGAATACGAGGGCCACCACACTCGCCGTGGCCCACAGGATCGCCCGTGGCTTGCGCCACTCGGCGACATTAATACTGCTGTCTATTCGCGAAAGCACCCGTGAAGCTTTAGATATCAATTGCTTGGCCGATTTGTTAGTTTTTGAGTAAAAAAATCACTCTTCGTGCCGGATGACATGATTTCCGGTGAAGCGACGGGCGATGGGGCCGCTCGCCATGAGTTCGGTCATGCTATCGAAGCGGTGCGGGTGGGTTTCGCTGGTCACGGGTGACGCGAAGGACGGCTGGTCGCGTACTTGACGGTCCTGCGGCCTTCCTCCACAAAGGAACATCCGTTCGATGCAAGAGGGAGCCCGTAGCCGGGCCTCATGAAGGCGTCGAGGCATCGCCCTGTTCGCCCCGGGGCCGGTCGACGCGTGGCTCCGCAGCGATGCCGCGGAGAGCGCCGCGTCACCCGTTCGGAGGCACTGGACCGCCGCGCGGCCCGCGCCACGTGTGGGGGACCCGTCGCGGCGCCTTCTCAGGATCCGGGCGCGCCGGGCTGCTGTCCCTCCGGGCCACTGGAGGCACGCATCACTCCGGCGGCCCGGAGAAGGTCAGGCGTGGGCGGTCATGCCGGTGCGGAGCTTGGTGAGGATGCGGGTCAGAAGCCGGGAGACGTGCATCTGGGAGATGCCCAGCGCGTCACCGATCTGGGACTGGGTCATCTCCTCACCGAAGCGCATGGCCAGGATCCGGCGCTCGCGCTCGTCGAGCTGGTGCAGGAGCGGCGCGAGCGTGTGGAGGTTCTCGAAGACCTCGATGGCGGGGTCGTCGTCGCCCACCTCGTCGGCGAAGACCCGCCCGCTCGTGCCACCGCTGTCGTCGCCCTGCTCGCCGGGGGCGTCCAGCGAACCGGCGGTGTAGCCGTTGGAGGCGACGATGCCCTCGATGACCTCGTCCTCGCTGAGGTTCAGGTGCTCGGCGAGCTCGCCGACCGTCGGCTTGCGGTCCAGGGAAGCGGAAAGGTGGTCCTGGGCGTGGGCCAGTTCGACGCGCAGTTCCTGCAGCCGCCGCGGCACGTGGACGGCCCAGCTGGTGTCGCGGAAGTGCCGCTTGATCTCCCCCACGATGTAAGGAACCGCGAAGGTCGTGAACACGACCTCGCGGGACAGGTCGAACCGGTCGATCGCCTTGATCAGCCCGATGGTGCCGACCTGGATGATGTCCTCCATCTCGCCACTGCCGCGATTGCGGAAACGGCGCGCGGCGAACCGCACCAGGGACAGGTTCATCTCGATCAGAGTGTTCCGCGCGTACTGATATTCCGCCGTGCCTTCTTCGAGGGTCCGCAGCCGGTCGAAGAACACCTTCGACAACTCCCGCGCATCCCGCGGCGCCACCTTCCCGGCCTCCTCGATCCAGGGCAACTCCCCCACCCCGACCGGCATTGCCGCGCTTTCCAGGTCCGCACCCGTGGACGTCTGCACGGATATCGCTGTCATGGCGTCGTCCTCTCTAGGTTGCCCCCGGTCTCCGGCACCGCCTTCCCCGATCCCTTTGCCTCATGCCCGGGTATCGGCAGGTGAGTCGGCAGGCGAAGAGAAGACACCTGGCCGTCAGCGGTCCAGGGGGAGTTGGTCGCCGGTGGCGCCGACCTCCAGGCGCGCGTAGTCCGGGTGGTCCAGGCGGTGGTGGACATACATCTGGTCGGCCCACGGCGGGTCGAAGGGCGTGAACGCGCGCAGGCCCAGGACCCGGCCGATCGGCCGCCCGGGATGGGCGGCGTTGAAATCGGCGACCGCGGCGGCCTCGCCGATCTGCTCGATGGTCCCCGGCAGGTCATCGAGGTAGCAGGTGACCCGCGGCAGCACGTGCTCGTGGGCCGGGGCGCGGAAGAGACCCAGGGCGGTCGTCGTCGAGGAGTAGTAGTCCAGATCGAGGCCGACGAAGCCGACCGGATGTGCGCGCAGCAGGTCCGCGCGCGTGTCCAGGTAATCGGGCAGCGTCTCGGCGATGTCGCCGATGACCAGCTCGGCCGCGCCCAGGCGGGCACGCAGCCGGTCCTGGTCCATGACGTAGAAGCCGGGCCCGAACAGGTAGGGCAGGTCCCGGGGATCCCGGGCGGCGGGCATGCCCGCACCGCCGTCGAAGCCGACCACCCGCACCGCCACGCCCGTGGCGGCCGCGTAGTGCCGGGCGTGCTCGGCGAGGGCCAGCAGCCCGTTGCCCCCGGCCACCCCGAACTCCACCACCGTGACACCCCGGTGCCCCAGCCTGGCGGCCAGCTCGGTGGCCCGGCGGACGCCATAGGCGTAGTGCGGCCGCTCCACCAGGCCGAACCGGTACGCCGCGGCGGAACCGACCCCGGGCAGCCGGCGGATCAGCCGGCTGCGGGCGGCGTGGCGGGTGCCGGACTTCGACCAGTCCCACAGCACGTCGGCCACCCCGCCGGAGGGCCGGCGGCCGAACGGGTGCCCCTTCTGCGCGGTCGTACGTGAACCCCTGCGTATCACGGCGCTCCCCTCCCCAGGACGGACCACGATCAGCGGCAGCCTTCCCTTCCCCGGCCCCCGCCCAACCCTCACCGGGCCCCTCCGCCGGGGCCCGCCGGGCACCGGCGCAACGCGGCGGACGCGGCCCGGGGCACGGGTGCCTCCTGGCCGTGGAAGCGGAAGTGGCACCATGAACTTATGGAGATCCTTCGCAGGAACAATGTGACAGTGACCGGGCGCGAGGACGGGCCGGTGCTGATGCTCGCGCATGGGTTCGGCTGCGATCAGAACCTGTGGCGCCTGGCGGTTCCGGCGCTGGCCGAGGATTTCCGGCTGGTGTTGTTCGACTATGTGGGCTCGGGCCGTTCCGACCTCTCCGCGTGGAGCGAGGAGCGCTACGGCTCGCTGGACGGGTACGCCCGCGACGTGCTCGACATCTGTGCGGAACTCGACCTCAAGGACGTGGTGTTCGTCGGGCACTCGGTCAGTGCCATGGTCGGCGTGCTCGCGGCGGCGGCCGCGCCGGAGCGGTTCGCCTCCCTGGTCATGGTCTGCCCCTCGCCGTGCTACATCGACGACGAGGGCTACCGCGGCGGGTTCAGCGCCGACGACATCGACGAGCTGCTGGAGTCCTTGGACTCCAACTACCTCGGCTGGTCCGCGACCATGGCACCGGTGATCATGGGCAATCCCGACCGCCCGGAGCTCGGCGAGGAGCTGACCAGCAGCTTCTGCGCCACGGACCCGGACATCGCGCGAGTTTTCGCCCGCACCACGTTCCTGACCGACAGCCGTGACGACCTGAAAACGGTGCAGGTGCCCACGCTGCTCCTGGAGTGCGCCCAGGACGTGATCGCCCCGCGGGAGGTGGGCACCTACGTCCGGGCCGCCATACCCGGCAGCCGCCTGGTGACCCTGGACGCGACCGGGCACTGCCCTCAGCTGAGCGCTCCCGAGGCCACCGCCTCGGCGATCGCCGCCTTCGTCAGGGGAGCACGGTGATGTGCTCCACCGGCCGGCTACCGGACCAGCCGGACGGAGACAGAGCCGCCACGGACGCGCGGTTCACCGCTCTGCTGGAGGACAGTGCCGAAGACCTCTACGAGTCCGCGCCCTGCGGATACCTGTCCACGCTCATGGACGGCACCATCGCCAAGATCAACGCCACTCTGCTGGGCTGGCTCGGCCTGTCCCGCGAGGCGGTGGTCGGCCGCATGCGGTTCAGCGACCTGCTCACCGTCGGCGGCAAGCTCTACCACGAGACCCACTGCGCGCCGCTGCTGCGCATGCAGGGCGAGATCAACGGCATCGCGCTGGAGATCAAGGCGGCCGACGGCAGCCGGCTGCCGGCCCTGGTCACCTCCGTGGTGAAAACCAGCGGCGACGGCGAGCCGATGCTCATCCGCACCACCGTCTTCGACGCCCGCGACCGCCGCGCCTACGAGACGGAGCTGCTGCGCAGCCGTCAGGCGGCGGAGGAAGCCCGCAAGCAGGCGGAGGCCGACCGGGAGCTGCTGCGGGAAGCGCTGGAGGTACTCCAGCGGAGCCTGCTGCCCGACGCACTGCCCGACGTACCGGGCATGGAGGCCGCCTCCTATTACCACACCGCCTCACCGGTGCGGCTCGGCGGCGACTTCTACGACCTGTTCCCCCTGGACGGCAAACGCTGGGCCTTCTTCCTCGGCGACGTCTGCGGCAAGGGTCCCCAGGCCGCGGCCGTCACCTCCCTGACCCGCTACACCCTGCGGGCCGCCGCCCTGCACGACCCCGACCCCGTCACCACGCTGACCACCCTCAACACCGTGCTCCACGAGCGGTACACCGGCGGTGACCCCCGCTACTGCACCGCCATCTTCGGCGTTCTGGAGGCCGACGGCGACAGCGTCACCGTCAGCCTCGCCTCCGGCGGCCATCCCCCCGCCCTCGTGCTGCGCGCCGACGGCCGGGCCAACTACCTGCCCACCCCCGGCGGCCTCCTCGTCGGCATCCTCCCGGAGCCCCACTTCACCGCCGCCGGGACCACCCTCCACCCGGGCGACACTCTCCTGCTGTACACCGACGGCCTCACCGAAGCCCGTACCGGCCAGGATCGCGCGCTGTACGGCGACGACGCCTTGCGCACGTTCGTCGCCGGCCTCTCCCCCACCGGCCCCCGCGAGCTGATCGCCGCCCTGACCGGCCTGCTCGACGGCTTCGGCGACGGCCTGGACGACGACACCGCCCTGCTCGCTCTCGGCGTGCCCGCCGCTCCCCGCACCTCCGCCCCCACCCCCGATGCCCGACCAGTCGAGTGAAGACCTGACATGAGCCCGCTGACCATCACCGTCCACCACGCCCCCACCGGCCCCGTACTGGCCGTAGCGGGCACTCTCGACTTCGACCATGCGGCCCAGCTGCGCCAGGCAGTGACGGATCTGGCCCTGGAACAGGGACAGTTGCTGGTGCTGGACCTGGCCCGGCTGGACTTCTGCGACTCCAGCGGCATCACGGCCTTCATCGTCGCCCGCCACCACGCGACCGCCGCGGGAGCGAGAGTCGCCCTGGCCTCCGTCCCCGAGAACACCGCGCGGGTTCTCCACCTGGTGGGGCTCGACCAGATCTTCACCCTGCACCCCGACGCCGGGGCCGCCACCGCGCAGGGTGCCGGCCACTGAGCAGGTGGGCTCCGCCCCGGGCCTGCCCTTCGGCGCGGTCACCCGTGGCGATCCGCTCAGCGAGTCCGCCACTGGTGGCCGGGCAGGAAGCGGACGTCGTACCGCTCGGGGACCGTCGCGAACGCGTGGGGTTCGGGAACCACGGGCCGGTGCGGCAGACCGAGCTCGTCGGCAGGCGCGCCGAGGTTCTCAAAGAACCGTTCGAAGGTGCCGCCGGGACCGGCGGCGACGCCGACGACCTGGCTGTGGTGACGCTCCATGCGGTACGCGTGCGGGCAGTTCTTGGGGACGAAACCGAAGTCACCCGGGGTCAGCAGCTTTTCCTGCTGCTCCCCCTCGGTGTCCTCGACGAACAGGCGCACAGCGCCCTGGGCGACGTAGAAGACCTCGTGGGTGTCGGGGTGCAGGTGGGCGGGGATGAGGTCGCCCTTGGGGCCCTCGACGGTAAAGAAGTTGAAGGTGTTCTCGGTCTGCTCGCCACCGGCGTAGATGGTGATCAGGTCACCGAACAGGTGGGCGCGGTCCCCCTCGCCCTTCTCGATGAAGTAGGGCTTGCCCGGGTCGGCGGGGATGCGGGAGGCGCGCCGGTAGCGGGTGGCGTACTCGATGGTCATGGGGGCTCCTTGGCTCGACCTCAATAATGTCAGGCAGCCTGACATGAGAGAGTGTCGGCAGGCAAGCCGAACGTGAGGAACTCATGCAGTCCACCCGCCGCGACCTCCCCCAGCTGTTCAGCGACGCCCGGCGCTGGTTCGACGAGGGGTTGCTGGCAGCCCTGGAGGCGGCCGGGGCGACACCGGTGTCACCGACGCAGGTCCAGCTCTTCGCCGTGCTGGACGGCGACGGCACCACCGTCTCCGAGCTGGCCCGGCGCATGGGCGTCACCCGGCAGACCGCGCACCAGGCCGTGCACGGCCTGGTCGCCGCCGGGCTTCTCGAACAGGCCCCCGACCCCGCCTCCGCCCGGCGGCGGCTGATCCGGCGCACCGGAGAGGGGGAACGCGTGCACCACCAGGCCCGTACCATCCTCGACAGGCTGGAGGAGCAGCTCGCCGAGCGCATCAGCCGGGAGGCGGTCGACGCCCTGCGGGCGGCACTGGAGGCGGAATGGGGCCGGCCCCCGTCACCGAGCCCGTGAGGCGGCCTCGCGTGGATCGGGGCCGCATCACGCACATCTGCTCGAAGAGCCTCCCCTTCGGCTACGGAACCCGAAGGCCGGGGGCGGCCGGGGCTGGAGGTGCGCGCGGTTCCCTGCGCATCCCCGTCCGCCCCCGGTTGCGTTGTCGGGTACCCACTTCACGTACCACGACTCCGTTTCGCAAGGACCGGCCCCGGATGCCCGGACAGGAGTGGGCCCGGCCCGATCGCAGGATCGGGCCGGGCCCACCGGGCGCTAGCGGTCAGGTCACCATCGGTACCAGCGGCCACGTCCGCCACCCGCGCTCGTGGAGCGCATGACGAAGCCGAGAAGCCAGATCACCAGGACAGCGACGGCGACCCACCACAGAACCTTTACCGCGAAGCCGGCGCCGAAAAGAATCAGCGCGAGAAGCAGTACGAGAAGCAGGGGAACCATAGTTATCAACCTCCGAACCGACGTGTGCCCCGCACGCTCCTCTTTACACCTGTCTCTTTTCCGGTTGATTTCCGTCCGACGCGGACGGGTTTGCGCTCTCGACGCCGGGGCAGCGGGTCTGTCAGCACGGCATTTCCCGTTACGAGAAGGGACTCATGATGAGCGCGAGCGAGAAGGCCAAGGCCAAGACCGAGCAGGTCAAGGGCACAGTGAAGAAGCAAGCGGGCCGTACTGTCGGCAATGACAGCAAGGCTGCCGAGGGACAGGGCGAGAAGTCCAAGGGCGATCTCCGCAGCGCCAAGGAAAAGGCCAAGGACGCCTTCGACGATTAGCCACCCGCTACCGGCGGGAGCGGGAATGGGCCACCCTCTTCGGGGGTGGCCCATTCCCGCGTGACCCCTGATCACTATGGCGCGGCCGGCCCCCTCGAAACACCAAGCGCGACCGGGCCCGCACCGCGGGAAATCCGGTACCGCGCGCCCGCGGGCGCGCGGTACCTTCGCGCTCATGGACGAACTGGCCCTTCTCAAGCGTTCCCACGGTCCCGTCACCCGCAGTCGGCTCATCCATGACCTGTCCGCGCTCGGCCTCACCGACGGCGACATCGTCATGTTCCATACGCGGATGTCCGCCCTCGGTTACGTGGCGGGCGGTCCTCAGACGATCATCGGCGCCCTCGGCGACGTCGTCGGTGCGCGCGGAACCCTGATGGTGACCTGCGGCTGGAACGACGCCCCGCCCTATGACTTCACCGACTGGCCCCCAGCCTGGCAGGACACCCTGCGCGCGGAACACCCCGCGTACGACCCCGGACTGAGCGAGGCCGACCACAGCTACGGCCGCCTCCCGGAAGCACTTCGCCGTTGGCCGGGAGCCGTCCGCAGCCGGCACCCCGACGCCGGCTTCGCCGCACTCGGCCCGGCGGCGAACGCGCTGATGGCCGACCACCCGTGGGACGACCCGCACGGCCCCGACAGTCCGCTGGCGCGCCTGGTCACCCTGGGCGGACGGGTCCTCCTCCTGGGCGCCCCGCTGGATTCCCTCACCCTCCTGCACCACGCCGAGGCACTCGCCGAAGCACCCGGCAAGCGGTTCGTGGACTATGAGCAGCCGATCCTCCTCGACGGGGAGCGGGTCTGGCGGCGCTTCCACGACATCGACTCGGCGGACGGGGCCTTTGACTACTCCTCCGTAGTGCCTGAGGGGCAGTGGCCGTTCGAGGCCATCGCCCAGGACATGCTCGCCGCCGGAATCGGCAGCCGTGGCGTGGTCGGCGCAGCCGACAGTTACCTGTTCGAAGCCGACGCGGTGGTGCGCTTCGGCGTCAGCTGGATCGAAGGGAAACTGGGCGGAGTCCGGTAGTCCGGCCGGCGGTGCTCGTCACCCGCCCGCGCCCCTGGTCGGCGGGAGGTTCACGCCCCGCCCCCGGGCCGGCTCCGGGTCTTCCCAGGAGACCGGGGCGTGAACCAGGATGTCCCCCTGCGGGACGCGCGCGAAGGAGCCGGTCACGGCACCGGCGGCCTCGCCGGGCGGGCCCGAGGCGTCACGCGCCGGAGGGCGCCCGGCACCGGTGCGCGCAGGCCCGTACCACCCGGCGCGAGACACCTTCAGGAGAACGGCATGCACACCGCCCCCCGGCCCCCTTCCCCGTCCGCCCCCGTCGCCCCGCAGCTCGACGCCGTCGTCGTCGGAGCCGGCTTCGCCGGTCTCTACCAGCTGCACCGGCTGCGCGAACTGGGTCTGCGCACCCGCGTCTTCGAAGCGTGCGACGACATCGGCGGCACGTGGTACCGGAACCGCTACCCCGGTGCCCGCTGCGACGTCGAGAGCACGGCGTACTCCTTCTCCTTCTCGCCCGAGCTGGACCAGGAGTGGGAGTGGAGCGAGCGGTACGCGACACAGCCGGAGATCCTCCGCTACCTCCACCACGTCGCCGACCGCTTCGACCTGCGCAAGGACGTCACCTTGCGGACCCGGGTGGTCCGGGCGGTGTACGACGAGGACCGTCACGTCTGGCAGATCGCCACCGACACCGGGGAGACGGTCACCACCCGGTTCGTCGTGCTGGCCACGGGCTGCATGTCGGCCGTCAAGGAACCGGACATACCCGGGGTCGCCGCCTTCGCGGGCCGGTCCCTCCACACCGCCGACTGGCCGCACGAGGGCGTCGACCTGACCGGGAGACGGGTCGCCGTGATCGGCACCGGGTGTTCGGGCGTCCAGGCCATTCCGCTCCTCGCCGAGCAGGCCGCCGGGCTCACGGTCTTCCAGCGCACGCCGGTCTACGCGCTGCCGGCCCTGAACCGGCCGCTGACCGCCGAGGAGACCGCCGCGTTCAAGGCCCGCTACCCGGAGTTCCGCGCAGCCCAGCGGAAGTCCCGGGGAGGCACCGTCTTCGAGCTGCCGACTCAGTCGGCCCTGGAGGTGGACGAGGCGGAGCGCACGGCCGCGTTCGAGGCGGGCTGGGACTCGGGCCTGCTCAGCGGTCTGCTGCGCACGTACACCGACATCCTCGCCGACCGGGCCGCCAATGAGACGGTCGCCGAGTTCGTCAGGTCCAAGATCCGGTCGATCGTCACCGACCCGGAGACGGCCGAGACGCTCTCGCCGCGCACCTTCCCCTTCGGTACCAAGCGCCCCTGCCTGGACACCGACTACTACGCCACCTACAACCGGCCGCACGTGAAGGTCGTGGACCTCACCAAGACCCCGATCGTGGAGATCACGCCGAAGGGTGTCAGGACCTCGGACCGAGAACATGCTGTCGACGTCATCGTCTTCGCCACCGGTTTCGACGCCATGACCGGGTCGCAGGTCGCGGTGGACATCGTCGGCAAGGGGGGCACCACCCTCAAGGAGAAGTGGGCCGACGGCCCCCGGAACCACCTGGGCCTGCTCTCGGCCGGCTTCCCGAACCTCTTCACCGTCATCGGGCCGCTCAGCCCCTCGGTGCTCAGCAACGCGGTGGTGTCCATCGAACAGCACGTGGAGTGGATCACCGACTGCATCGCCCACCTGCGGAGCACCGGCAGCACCGAGATCGACGCCACTGCGCGCGCCGAGGAGGACTGGTGCGCCCACGTCGCCGACCTCGCCTCCCGCACCCTCTACCCGGACGTCGCCTCCTGGTACACGGGGGCCAACGTGCCGGGCAAGCCGCGGGTGTTCCTCGCCTACACGGGCGGTGCGGACCGGTACCGGGCGGAGTGCGACGCCGCCGCCCGGGAGGGGTACCGCGGCTTCGTCCTGTCCGGCAGCGCTTCCTGAGGGAAGCCGTTCCGGCCGCGGATGAATGCCACTCCTGTCCCACCAATTAAATCCAGCCACAGCTCTGTTGTGTGGCTGAATCCAGTGGCATGCTGAAGCAGCGGTGATCTCCCGACTCCCCCAGGAGACAGAGACCCACCGCCGGCCCCGCCCGCGTGCTGCCACCGGGCGGGGCCGCGCCGTCCCTCCCGGCCTCCCTACGGGAGGGCCGACGCATGCCCGGGGGCTCGCGCGCGCCACCGTGGCCGCTGAACCGCCGTCGTTCACCGCTCCGGCGCGGGCACGTCGGTGGGCCGCAGGAAGCGGTGCAGGATCAGGCGCAGGGTGGGAAGTTGCTCGGCCGGTTCGAAGGACGGGTCGGTGGCCGCGCTGGTGTAGAGGGTGGCGATCAGTGCCATGACCCAGGCCGCGGTGCCGTCCGCGTCGAGGGAGGGGTCGATCCGGCCCGCCGCGGCCGCGTTCCTCAGCAGGGTGGTGACCGTGGCCCGCTCGTCGTCGTTGTCGCGGCTCAGCATCGCCTCGAGGTCGGGGTCGCGGTACGCCTGGATCATCGCCTCCATGACGAGGGCGGGGACCAGTGGTTCCATGGCCGGGGCCGCGAGGAGGTCGACGGTGTCGAGGAGGGCCGCCCACGGGTCGGCGGCGGTGCGCGCGGCGGCGAGGCGGTCGGCCTTGGTGGCGCCTTCGTCCTCGTCTTCCTCGAAGACCGCGTGGAAGATCGCGCGCTTGTTGGGGAAGTAGTGGAACACGTTCCCCGCGCTCATACCGGCGGCCTTGCAGATCTCTGCCGTGGTGGTGCGCTCGAAGCCCTTGGCGGCGAAGAGCTCGGTCGCGGCGTCGATGATGTGCCGGCGCCGTGCCCGGTGTCTGGCCGGGTCGACTGTCCTCATGGCGGCACCCCTTCTGACTGGCTCTGGCGCTCTTCAGCGCCCGCGACGTAATCTTAGACCGAGCGCTCGGTCTAAGATTCAGCGGCAGGGTCGGCGCGCCTGAAGCGGGGGGCATGATGGACGTACGCAAGAGAACTGAGCGGGACTCACGGGCTGTCCGGCCCACGGTGCTCGCCCAGCCGGCCTGGGTCACTGTGCTGGTCTACGTGGTGTTCGCGCTGGTCGGGGCGGGTCTCTGCCGGCTCCTCGGCCCCTTGGCCGACTGGCTCGTGACGCTGCCCTGGGCCCCGATGAAGGGGCCGGCCGAGCTCGTCGCGTCGGTCCACCGGCCGTGGCTGCTCGCCGCCGGGGCGGTAGGGGGCTCGGCGATCGGGTGCTTCGCGCAGTACGAGCAGTTGGCCGTCCGCGTGTCGGACGAGCGCGTCGTGCTCACCCGCAAGGGCCGGGACCAGCAGTTTCCGCGCGACGCCGTCGGCACCGCGTTCCGGGACGGCAAGCGGCTCGTCCTGCTCGGCCGCGACGGCGCCGAACTCGCGCGGGAGGAGTGCGATCTGAACGCCCGCCGCATGGCCGACGCCTTCACCAAGCACGGCTACGCGTGGGCGGACGGCGATCCGCACCGGGGCGAGTTCCGCCGCTGGGTCCGGGACGCCCCGGGACTGCCCGAAGGAGCGAACGCCGTCCTCAAGGCCCGTCAGCGACTTCTGGAGAAGCACGGCTCCTCCGGTGACGAAGTGCGGGAGCTGCGCGATGACCTGGCCCGGCTCGGCGTCGTCGTGCGGGACGAGAAGCGGCGGCAGTACTGGCGCACGCCGCAGCGGTGAGGCGCGACGTCGCCGGCCTGCCTCGGCCGACGCATGTGCGGGGCTGGCGGGCACTGACGCCCGAGCCCCGGCCGAACTGCCTGGAGCTCGGGTGCCGGGACCCCGGAAGACCGACCTTCGGGGCCCCGGCATGTGCACCCGACCAGCGTAACGACGCGACGACCGCCGAGGTCACGCCCGCGCTCCCCCACACCGCCCGCCGCGCACCCGGGCCGGACGAGCGGGCGCGGCCGGGCGCGCTCTGTGCCCCCACAGTCCGGGGCCCGCGGGCCCCCGCTTGACCTTGCCACTGGCGGCAAGGTTGAACGATGTCGGCATGAACACCAGGACCACACCGCAGCCCCACAGGATCATCGCCGTCACCGGGGCGGGCACCGGGATCGGCCGGGCGACCGCCCGGGCCTTCGCCGCCGGGGGCGCCCACGTACTCGCCATCGGCCGGCGCGCCGAACCCCTCCTTGAGACCGCCTCCGGGCACGACCGGATCACCGCGCTCACCGCCGACATCACCGCCGAGGGCGAGCCCGAACGCATCGTGCGCACCGCCCGGGAACTGCACGGCCGCCTGGACGTGTTGGTCAACAATGCCAGCATCGTGCGGGGCGGCGCCCTGGGCACCCTCACCCGGGAGGCGGTCACCCCGCAGATCGCCACCAACCTGATCGCGCCCGTCCTGCTGGCGCAGGCCGCGCTGCCGCTCCTGGAGGAGACCGGCGGGGTGATCGTCAACGTGAGCACGTCGGTGGGGCAGCGCGCCTGGCCCGGCAGCTCGGTGTACGCGGCGACCAAGACCGCGCTGGAACTGCTGACCCGCAGCTGGGCGGTGGAACTGGCGCCCCGCGGCATCCGCGTGGTCGCCGTCGCCCCCGGCGCGATCGA
Source organism: Streptomyces sp. NPDC046215 (assembly GCF_040646215.1). NCBI lineage: Bacteria > Bacillati > Actinomycetota > Actinomycetes > Kitasatosporales > Streptomycetaceae > Streptomyces > Streptomyces sp. NPDC046215. The sequence continues at coordinate 37,002 of NZ_JBEYZW010000027.1, forward strand.
CACCCCGATCGGCGAACACCAGGGCCTGTCGCCGGAGCGCATGGCCGCGGTGCGGGAGTGGCAGCTTGCCCACACCCCCCTGGGCCGGATCGGACGGCCCGAGGAGGTGGCGTGGGCCATCACCCAGCTCGCCTCCCCGGCCGCGTCGTTCGTCACCGGGGTCGTGCTCCCTGTCGACGGCGGGGCGGTGGTCGCGTGATAGGAATGGCCCGGGAGGTGGGGCGCGTGAGGATCGGTGAGCTGGCCGAGACCACCGGGACGACCGCCCGTGCGCTGCGGCACTACGAACAGGCCGGGCTGATCTCCTCCGAGCGGGCCCCCAACGGCTACCGCGTCTATGACGAACGCGCGGTAGTGCGGGTCCGCAACATCCGCTACCTGCTGGCTTCCGGGCTCACCCTCGACGACGTGCGGGTGTTCCTGCCCTGCCTGGACGGCGATGTGGCCGCCGCACCGCCGTCGGGCGAGGGCCTGCGGGTCGCGTTCGAACGGCTGGCGGTGCTCAATGAACGGATCGCCGCCCAGACCGCGGCCCGCGACCGGTTGGAAGCCGCGCTCCGACGCACCACCGGCGGCCGGATCCGGCCGGCGGCCTGAGCGGCCGGGTGGACGGCCGCCCCACCGATGGGGCCGGCGTCGGCATGGAGGGCCCCCCTTCCGGCCCCGGACCCGGGGTGGCACTCGCGGCCCGCCCGTGCGGCGTCCCAGCGGGACTTCGTGGGGCTGCTTGCGAACCGCTGCCACCACGCCGTCCAGCACGGCCTGGCGCGCATCTCTTCGCTCGCGCCGCGGTCGTCCGGGCGGTCGCCGGTCCCGCATGGTGATCACGTCCACCGGGCCGAAGCGGTGGTCACGCGCCGACCCCGAACCGGGCGCCTGGTGGGGCCGGCCGACGTGTGGCGTAGGGCTCGGCCCCGCCGTCCTACTGGGGCTTGAAGGAACGGATCATGTAGCTGCCTTGCAGGTTGCCGCCCGCACCGGCCGGGGTGGACCCGACACGGCCCTTGTGGTTGGTCTGCGAGTAGTACTGCACGCGGTGCCCGGTCCCGTTCCAGACCGAGCGCACGTTCTGTCCCCGCTGGATGAAGGAACAGTCGTCAGCGGTGTTCGCCTTGCTGTCCTGCGACCACTGGCAACGCGTTCCCGAGCCGTTCCAGCCGTTGTAGATGCAGAAGTGCCCGGGGGCGCAGTTGTAGGCCGCCAGGCTGCTTGGGGCCGCGGTCGCGGCGGGCAGAGCGCTGAAGGCGACGGCGGCAGCGGCCCCCGCGGCAACGGCGAACGAGTGGATGCGACGCATGGCTGTCTCCTCTTCGTCGGCGGCGGCGTGGCGCAGCCAGCCACCGTGGACAGTCTGGACAACTCGGGCAACAACCAAACCACCGAACACACTCGCGAGGCTTCACCCGGTGTCGGGTGACGGCCGCACCGGGCGCGGGTACGGGGTTGCGGTTTCCGTTGCGTCAACTTCTACGGTCGGTGTGTGGCCGGAGAAACCGGCCCGGTGAGGGAAGGCAGCACCCATGGCCTGGTCGATCGCGGAGGTGGCCCGGATGTCCGGGGTGACGTCCCGGACGTTGCGGCACTACGACGAGATCGGCCTGCTGCCGCCGGCGTGGATCGGGAACAACGGGCACCGCTTCTACGAGGAAGCGGATCTGCTGCGGCTTCAGCAGATCCTGCTGATGCGCGAGCTGGACCTGGGACTGCGCGAGATCCGGGCGGTCCTGGACAGCCGGCTCGATCAGGTGGCCGTGCTCCGTGAGCACCACCGGCGGCTGCTGGCGGAGCGGGACCGCCTGGAGACGCTCGCCCGTACGGTCGGCCGCACCATCACCGAACTGGAGAAGGGTAAGGACAACCACGACATGGCAAAGATCAACAGGCCGGAGAACCTGTTCGAGGGATTCGACCTCTCCCCCGCCCGGGCCGCAGCGGAGGCCGAGGTACGCGAGCGGTGGCCCCGGGCGTGGGAGGAGTCCCGGCAGGCCGTCGAGACGATGACCGCCGAGGACACCGAGGAGTGGCAGCGGGAGGTGACGGCGCAGATGATCCGCATCGCGGAGTTCATGGTGGCCGGCACTCCGGTGGACGATCCCGCGGTGCAGGCCGAAATGGACGCCCACTACCGCGGGGTGTGCCGGTACTGGACGCCGGACGCGGCCGCGTACAAGGGGCTGGGCCGGACCTATGTCGACGACCCCCGCTTCCGCGCGAACTACGACAAGATCGCCGAGGGGCTGGCCGTCTACCAGCGCGACGCGATGGTCGCCTACGCCGACGCCCGGCTGAGCTGAGCAACCGCTCGTGCTGCTGGGGGGCTGCAGACCCCCGGCGCCGGGCAGCACTCCTGACGAGCGGAGGATCGCTCCCCTGCCATGGGAGGGTCCCGCTGTCGGCCGGGCATCACTTCCCGCGCGGCGGCGGCCGTCAGGCGTGGTCGGCCAGTGCGGTGTAACCCTTGGCGCGCGCGCAATGGGCGCAGCAGAAGAACATGCCGTCCGTCTCCAGGCCGTGGCCCAGGATGCGGCACCCGCAGGTGTCACAGATCGGGGCGAGCCGGTGGGCGGCACACTCGAAGCTGTCGAAGATGTGCACGGCTCCTGCCGCGCGGACCTCGAAGGCCATCTCGTAGTCGTTGTCGCAGACCTCGCACACCGCCATGTCGTTCATCCCTTGCTGCTTGCCGACCGGGCGTCCCGGCCGTCCGGCGCCCGGCCTCCAGGTTGCAGCCGGGTGGGGCCGTTTCCCCGGCGACGCGCCACGGATGACCGTGCCGGGGGTGTCCGTGTCGCCCGGCGGGAGCAACACCGGCGGGCGACGGGCCCTGTCAGCCGGCGTCCTCCACGCGCAGCCGGACCTGTTCCTCCAGGTTCGCGAGGCTGTCCTCCAGTGCCGCGTGCACGGCGTCGGCTCCGGGGTCGTGGCGTTCGTCGAAGAAGGACAGGTGGACCGTCACCTCGCTGGCTCCGCTGCCGATGCCCGCCACCTGCAGCCAGCCGGCGTAGGAGCCGCTGTCGCGGGTGCCCCATTCCAGGCGCAGTTGTTCCGGCCGGGGCCGGAACAGTGCGGGGGCGTCCTCGCCGGTGTTGTCCTCGTGGACGGTGACGGCGGGCAGTTCCCCGGCGTGTACGTGCAGTTCCGCCGGCATCCAGCTGTCGAGCCGGCGCACATCGGCCGCTTGGTCGAAGACGTGCTCCGGTAGTGCGGGCATCGTCCGGGAACGTTCGTATTCGCTCATGCCTCACCCCTTGCGGCTGTTGACGCTCTCCTCCCTCCGCCTGCCCCGTCACGGCACTCCGCGCCGCACAATCACCCGTTCGCTCTTCCCCGGCTCCGCCCAACGGCCCCTTGGCTCCGTCCGGCACGCGGAAGCCGGGGAGCCCTCTTCGGGCTCCCCGGCTTCGTCGGAGCGGGTGACGGCGTCCGCGTTCTACCGGCGCCCGCGCATGAGCAGGTGGAGGAAGTACGGCGTGCCGATGACCGCCGTCATCAGTCCGGCGCCCAGCTGGGCCGGCGCGATCACGGTGCGGCCCAGCAGGTCCGCGGTGCAGACGAGCACGGCGCCCAGGAGCACCGAGACGGGCACCACCCGGACGTGCCGGCGGCCCACCAGGGCCCGGGCCGCGTGCGGGGCCACGAGCCCCACGAAACCGATCATGCCTGCCGCCGCGACGGCGGTGGCGGCCAGCAGGACGCTCAGCGCGAGGAAGGCCAGGCGCCCCCGTGCCAGATCGAGCCCCAGGAGCCTGGGGGTGTCCTCGTCGAGCGATACGAGGTCGAGCTCGGTGCGCCGCAGGACCGCGACGAGCACGCCCACGGCGAGCACGGCGGCGAGCGGTGCCACGTCCGGCAGGGTCCGCCCGTAGGTGGAGCCCGACAGCCAGGTGAGGGCCTTCGTCGCGTTGAAGGGGTCGGTGAGCACGATGATCAGGCTGATCAGGGCCGAGGTCCCGGTGGCGGCGCCGAACCCGACGAGAACGAGGCGGTTCTGCTGGAAACCGCCCCGCGCCGCGAGTCCGAAGACGACGACGGATATGAGCGCGGCGCCCGCGAACGCGGCTCCGGCGATTCCCCACGAGCCGACCGACGGCACCGTTGTCACGACGAGCACGGCGCCGAGGGAGGCTCCGCCGGAGACGCCCAGGGTGGCGGGCTCCGCGAGCGGATTGCGGGTCACGGCCTGGACGAGCGTCCCGGCCAGGGCGAGCGCCGCGCCCGCGAGGAGCGCCGCGAGGACCCGGGGCACGCGGGTGTCGAGGACGAAGCCGACGGTCCGGCCCGCCCTGCCCTGGGCCCAGTTCACCACGTCGCCCAGCAGCAGTTTGCTGTCGCCCAGCAGGACGGCGGCGATCGTCACGCCGACGAGCGCCACGACCAGTCCAGCGGTGACGGCCAGGAAGACGGCCCTGCTCCTGATGCGCAGCCGGTCGGTCGCGGTGACCCCGGCGGTGTCCTTGACCCGGGTGGCCATCACGATCAGGAGCACGGCGCCGGCGACGCTGGTGGCGACGCCCGTCGGCACGGCGACGGCCACGTCCGCCGGCACGAGGGCGCGCAGGACGACGTCCGAGCCGAGGACCAGCACCGCACCGGCCAGGCCCGCGACCGGGATGCCCGAACGCGCGCGGGTGAACGCGCGGACCCTGCGGGCGAGCGGACGGACGAGGGCGGGGGCGCACAGGCCGACGAAGCCGATCGGTCCGGCGAGCGTGACGGCCGCCGCGGAGAGCAGGGTCGCCAGCACCACCACCGTGACGCGGGTGCCGCGGACGGGGACGCCCAGGCCGCGGGCGGCGTCGTCGCCGAGCGCCAGGGCGTCGACGCGGCGGGCGACGAGCAGCAGTCCGACGAGGCCGATGAGGCCGACCGGGGCCGTCTGGAGCACGGCGTCGAACCCGTGCTGGGCGATGCTGCCCTGGTTCCACTGGTAGAGGCCCTCGGTCTGCTGGGGGAACAGCAGGAGCAGCCCCTCGGTGACGGCGGTCAGGCCGAGGGTGAGGGAACTGCCGGCGAGCACGAGCCGTACGGCGCCCGTGCCCGGGCCGGACAGGCCGAGCACGACGGCCGCCGCCGCGAGGCCGCCGGCGAACGCGACGCCGGAGTGGGCGAAGAAGGGGAGCGAGACGCCGGTGACCGAGACCAGCCCGAGGGCCAGGTAGGAGCCGGCGTTGACCGCGAGGGTGTCGGGCGAGGCGAGGACGTTGCGGCTGACCGCCTGGAGGGCGGCGCCCGCCATGCCGAGGACGACGCCGACGAGCAGCCCCGCGGCCATCCTCGGCAGCCGGGAGGAGACGACGACGGACGCGTCGCCCGGGTCCGCCCGGCCGGTGAGCGCCTTCCAGACTTCGGAGGCGCCCACCGCGGCGGTGCCCTGCGTGATGTCGGTGAGCGCGAGGCCCACGAGGAGGAGGACCAGAACGGTCACCGCCGCGGCCGCGCCCGTCCGGGAGGCGGCCGCCGGCGGACGGGTGGCGGGAGGTGAGGCGGTGACGGTCACGGTGCTACTTCTTCTTCAGGGCCTCGACGACGGAGTCGGCGTACTTGCCCATCGACTGGGGGCCGCCGAACATCCAGATGCCGTCGGGCAGCCGGTGGACGTTGCCCTTCTCCACGAACGGCAGCGACGTCCAGGCGGAGTCCTTCGCGAGCACGCCGGCGAACGGGGTGCTGTTCTTGTCGCCGTCGCTGCCGATGTAGGCGAACTGCACGTCGTCGTCGAGCTTGGTGAGGCCCTCGACGTCGGTGGAGCCGAGCCCGTAGCTCTTGTCACCCTCGACGGTCCAGGCGTTCTTCAGGCCGAGCTTCTCGTTGACCGCTCCGATGAGCGAACCGCCGGTGAACGGCCGGATCGAGACCTGGTTGGAGACGACGTAACCGTCGGCGAAGGCGTACTTCGCCCCGGCGTGACCGGCGTCGGCGAGCGCCTTCTTGCCGCCGTCCAGCTTCGCCTGGAAGTCCTTCTTGAGCTTCTCGGCCTGCTGCGTGGTGCCGGTGGCCTTGGCTATGAGGTCGAGGTTCTTGGTCATCTGCCCGATCGGGTCGGCGGCGTCGGCGGCGCGCACCTCCAGGACCGGGGCGACCTTGCGCAGCTGCTTCACGACGGCCGGCTTGAGGTCGTCGGTGGCGACGATGAGGTCCGGCGCCATGGCGGCGATGGTGTCCGTGCTCGGCTCGCCGCGGGTGCCGATGTCCTTGGGCTCGTTCTTGAGCGGGGCCGCGGTGTTCCAGGTCTTGTAGCCCTTGACGTCGGCGACGCCGGCGGGGTCGACGCCCAACGAGACCAGGCTCTCGACGACGTTCCACTCGGTGCCGACGACCTTCTTGGCCGGGCCGTCGAGCTCCACCTTCGCGCCCTTCGCGTCGGTGAGGGTGATGGGCTCGGCGGTCTTCTTGGTGTCGGTGTCGGTGTCGGCGGCGGGCTCGGACGTCCCGCAGGCGCCGAGGGTGAGCACTGCGGTGGTAGCGGCCGCCGCGGCCAGGAGGAAGCGTCTCATGAGGTGGTGCTGAGCCTTTCGATTCGCGAGTGGTGCCGGCCGATCGCGCGGGTGCGCAGCCGGCCCGTGAGGGGGTCGTTGTCGACTTCGATGCGGATGCCGTACGTGTCGGTCAGTTGCTGCGGTGTCAGTACGTCCTCGGGGAGGCCGTCGGCGATGATCCGCCCCTTGTGGAGCAGGGCGATCCGGTCGGCGACGGCCGCGGCCTGGTCGAGGTCGTGCAGGACGACACCGACGGCGATGCCGTGGTCGTCCGCCAGGTCGCGCATGAGGTCGAGGAGTTCGACCTGGTACCGCAGGTCGAGGTAGGTCGTCGGCTCGTCGAGGAGCAGGACGCCGGTCTCCTGCGCGAGGCAGCCGGCGAGCCAGACGCGCTGGAGCTGGCCTCCGGAGAGGTGCTCGGCGCCGCGTTCGGCGAGGTCCCCGATGCCCGTCATGGCGAGCGCGCGGTCCACGGCGGCCCGGCCCCCGGGGTCCGCCTTGCCCCAGCGGCCCTGGTGCGGGTAGCGGCCGAACTCCACGACGTCCCGCACGGTCAGCCCGCTGGGGGTGGGGCGCCCCTGGGTCAGCAGGGCCACGCGCCGTGAGAACTCGCGGGGGGACAGCGCGAGGCCGTCGGTGTCCGCGTCGATGACGAGCGTCGCGGTCCGGGGCCGCTGCAGCCGCGCGAGGGTGCGCAGGAGCGTCGACTTCCCGCTGCCGTTCGGACCCACGAGGACGGTCACCTCGCCGGGCCGCAGCGTCAAGGACGCGTCGTGCACGACGTCTACGCCCTCGTACGCCACGGTGACACCCGTGGCCGACAGCTCATGGCCGTGGGGACGCCGGGTACCGGAGGTCTCTTCAGCAACTTTCACGCTGCGAAGGTTAGCCTAACCTTAGGGCGGCTTAAAACAGGTGTCGACAGCTAATACAAGGCGAGTTTTCGCCATATTCGCGGAGGTTATGGCTGTTCCAGTGGATCGCGGCGCCTCCCCGTCGCCATCCCCTCGCCATGGCTGCGGCTCCGGCTGCGGCTGCTCCGGCGATCGAGGAGCGGGCCGCCCCCGCCACCGGGTGCGGCGCCGCACCCGCCGGCCCGCCGGGCCGCTACCGCTTTCCGCCGCGCGCGATCCGCATCTGCCCGGGACTCCCGAGGCCGGCGGGCCCGGCAGTGCGCCCAGCGCATCGGGCGCCCGTGGCCCAGGGCCGGGCGGCCGCGCTCCGGACGCCCGGCCGGGCGCGGACCTGCGGGGGGCGCCGGCGTCGCGCGGGCACGCCGTCGGTTCGCGAGTTCGGATCCGGCGGTCGCCGGATCCGAACTCGCGCCTTACCTGTACAGCGAAGTACACGGCGCGAAACAAGGGAGCCAGTCATGACCACCACCGGCCATTCCCCCGGCACGACCTCCCGGACACGGCCGTCCGCGGCGACGCTGGGCGGCCTCCTGGGCGAGCAATTGCGCAGGCTGTGCCACGTCGCGGGAGTGGCCGACCCCGCGCGGGCGTACCGGAGTTCCCTGCGCGACCTCCTCGGGCCCGCCGCGCAGCGTCCGCTGGTGGCGGCGCCTCCGTCACCGTCCGCCGTATCCGACGACCACACGCCCGCGGAGTTCTCCCTGGCGATGCCCGGCAGCGGCCCGCCGAGCGTACGGGTACTGGCCGATCCCGGCTGCACGGCGTCCGGTCTCGCGGCCGGCGGCCGGGTCGGCCGGGAGGCTCTGGAGCGGCTGGCGAGGCGGTGGGGGTTCTCCACCGGGCCGCTGCGCCGGATCGAGGACCTCTTCTTCCCCGCCGCACCCGAGGGGACCTTCGCCCTCTGGTGCGCGATGGAACTGCGGCAGCGTGAGGGCCCCGGCTTCAAGGCGTACGTGGATCCCGCCGCCCAGGGCCCGGGGCGGTCGGCACAGGTGGTCGAGGAGGCCCTGGCGCGACTGGGGTACGGGCGGGCGTGGCCGGCGCTGCGGCGGCACGCGGCGGCCCGGTTTCCCGACGCCGACCGCTTCGCGTTCTTCGCCGTGGACCTGGGGTTCTGGACGGCACCGCGCGTCAAGGTCTACGTCGCTCACCACGGCTTCGGCAGCGATGAAGTCCGGCGCTTCGCCAGCCTGTTGCCGGACGGCGCACCCCAGCAGGTGGCGGACTTCTGCCGTGTCGTCGGCGGCACGGACCGCTTCGACCGCCACCCCCTGGTGTCGTGCTTCTCCTTCACCGCGGACGACCCGCACGCTCCCGGCGGGTACGCCCTGCACGTACCCGTGCGGGATTACGCCCCGGACGACCGGGTCGCCCGCGACCGCGCCATGGCCGTGATCCTCCGCCTCGGCATCGCCCCCGGCTTCCTCGACCGGGCACTGGCCGCCATGACGAGCCGCCGTCTCTCCGACGGCGTGGGGCTGATCTCGTACCTCTCGCTCACGCAGGAGGGTCGCCGGCAGCCGAGGGTGACCGCGTACCTCTCGCCCGAGGCCTATCAGGTCGGCCGCCCGCGGCACGCGTCGTAGAAGGTGCGCTCCGCCTCATCGCGCGTCCGCCGGCCGGGCCGCGCGCCACTCGCCGCCGAAGGAGCAGCAGCCCATGGAGCCGTACCGGATCAAGGTCGTCGAGCCGATCGCGTCGACGACGCGCGAGCAGCGCCGCGAGGCGCTGGTCCGCGTGCACTACAACCTCTTCGGCCTCCGGGCGGACGAGGTCACGATCGACCTGCTCACGGACTCGGGAACGGGAGCGCTCTCGGCCGCGCAGCTCGCCGCGTGTGTGAGCGGGGACGAGTCCTACGCGGGCTCGCGCTCCTTCCTCCGTTTCCACCGAGCGGTGGAGGCGTTGACGGGGTATCCGCACATCCTGCCCGTCCATCAGGGCCGGGCCGCGGAGCGCGTCCTCTTCTCCACCCTCCTGAAGCCCGGACACATCACCCTCAGCAACACCCACTTCGACACCACGCGCGCCAATGTCGAGCTCAACGGGTGCACAGCACTCGATCTGCCCTGTGCGGAGGCGCTGGACCTCGACAGCGACGAGCCGTTCAAGGGCAACATCGACGTGGCGCGGCTCGAGAAGGCGCTGGGCGGCCCGGAGGCCGGCCGGATCGCACTGGTGATCATGACGCTCACCAACAACGGCGGCGGGGGCCAGCCCGTCTCCATGGACAACCTCTCCCGGGCGGCCGATCTGTGCCGCAGCGCAGGGGTGCCGATCGTCCTGGACGCGGCGCGGTTCGCCGAGAACGCCTGGCTGGTCACCCGTCACGAGCCGGCCTACCGGGGCCACAGCCCCCGGCAGGTCGCCGAGGAGGCGTTCGCCCTGGCCGACGGTTGCCTGATGAGCGCGAAGAAGGACGGCATCACCCATATCGGCGGCTTCCTAGGGCTGCGTGACGCGGAGCTCGCCCGGCGCTGCGAGCAGCTCCTCGTCGCCACGGAGGGTTTCCCCACCTACGGCGGGCTCGCCGGCCGCGACCTGGACATGATCGCCCAAGGACTGGCCGAAGTGACCGAACCGGAGTACCTCCAGTCACGCGCGGACGCCTCCCACCACCTCGCCCGGCTGACGCGCGCGGCGGGCATCAGCCTGGTCGAACCGCCCGGCCTCCACGCCCTCTACCTCAACGCGGGCCGCCTGCTGCCGCACATCCCGCCGCACCAGTACCCGGGTCACGCCCTCGCCTGCCGGCTCTACCTCGAAGGCGGCATCCGGTCGGTGGAACTCGGCTCCCTCTACCTCGGCAAGGAGGACGCCCAGGGCCGTCCGATCACCACGGCGCCGTACGAGCTCCTGAGGCTCGCGCTCCCCCGCAGGACCTACACGCGCGACCATCTGGACCATGTCGGCGAGGTCCTCGCACGAACGGCCGAGAGTGCCGACCGGATCCCCGGGTACCGCATCACCGAGCAGCCCCCGGCCCTCCGGCACTTCCGCGTCAAGCTCGCGCCCCTGCCTCTCCCGCCGACGCAGTCCCCGCTCCGGACCGGCGTCCCCCGCCCGGCCGCGGCCCGCAGGCCGGCGGTAGAGGAGACCACCACAGCTTCAGCACCACCCGACCCAGGAGACGATGGACGATGACAGCGAAACGAGCCGCGGCCGCCGCGGCCCTGGCCGGGGTAGCGCTGCTCACCACGAGCGCGGTCCCGCCACAGCCCGGCACCGCCTCCCCGCGCAGCGCCGACGCGGGGGCGGGCTCCGGCACGGTGACGGCCCGGACGGACAAGGGCGAGGTGCGCGGCGTCCGTTCCGCCGGTCACCGGATGTTCCGCGGCATCCCTTACGCGGCGGCGCCGAAGGGCGAGCACCGGTGGGCCTCCCCGCGCCCGGCGAGCCCCTGGAAGGGCGTCCGGGACGCCTCCGAACCGGGGCCGCTCTGCCCGCAGGTGCCGTCCGCGTACGCGAAGCTCGCCAGCCAGGAGGAGGACTGCCTGGTCCTGGACGTCACCGCCCCGGCCAAGGCCGCCCGGCACCGCGCGCCGGTGCTGGTGTGGATCCACGGCGACGGCACCGTCGGCGGCGGCCGCTTCTTCGACGCCCGCCGGCTCGCCGACCGCGGGCTCGTCGTCGTCACGATCAACTACCGCCTCGGGGTCTTCGGGGGCTTCGCCCACCCGGGCCTGAAGGGTTCGGGGACGTTCGCGCTGCAGGACCAGCAGGCGGCGCTGCGGTGGGTGCGGGCCAACGCGGCCGCGTTCGGCGGCGATCCCCGCAACGTGACCGTGGCCGGCTCGTCCTTCGGCGCGGCGTCCGTCACCGCACACCTCACCTCCCCCGCCGCACGCGGGCTGTTCCACCGGGCCGCCCTCTCCAGCGGCGAAGGCATGATGGACATGCCCGCCGGAACCATGGGAGAGGGCGTGCCGGCGTACCCGTGGTACATCTGGCGCACCACCCGGGAGATGAGCGACACCGGGCGGGCCACGGCCTCGGCGCTGGGCTGCACCGCGGCCGATCCTGCGGCGGCCCTGCGCTGCCTGCGCGCTCTCCCGGTCAAGAAGGTGCTCGCGGTCCCGCACATCATGAGCGCCTTCCAAGCCTTCGCCTTCGGCAACGAGACCCTGCCCGAACTGCCGGAGAAGGCCCTGCGGGAGGGCCGCTTCCACCGGGTGCCGGTCCTGTCGGGAGCGACGCGCGACGAGCACCGTCTGTTCGTCGGCCTGGCCTACGACGCCTCCGGGCGCACCTTCACCGCCGAGCACTACGAGCAGGCGGTCGCAACGGCGTTCGGCAAACACAAGGACGCCGTGCTCGCCGCGTACCCGCTGAAGAACTTCCCCTCCCCCGCCCTGGCCTGGTCCACCGTCGTCACGGACCGCATGTGGGCCCGGGGCACGTACGCGCAGCACACCGCTCTCGGACGTCATGTGCCCACGTACGCCTACGAGTTCGCCGACCGCGGCGCGCCGATGTACCTGCCGCTGCCGGGCGGGTTCGACTTCGGGGCCTACCACGCGTCCGACACGCCGTACCTGTTCGAGGACAAGGAGGCGCAAGCGCTCTTCACCCCGGCGCAGTCGCGGCTCTCGGACACCATCACCGACCACTGGGCCGCGTTCGCCGCCACCGGCACCCCGAACCGGCGGGGCCTGCCCGTGTGGCCCAGGTTCACTCCCGGGGCCGGGGCCCGTACGCACAGCCTGGCCCCGGACCGGTTCACCGACATCGACTACGCGGCCGAGCACAACCTCGGCTTCTGGCACCGCATGCCGTGAACCTGGGACGGCAGATCGGCAGCTCGGCAGCTCGGCAGCTCGGCTCGGCAGCTCGTCGATGCAGCGGTGACGCGAGCGCGGCGGGGAGAACCCGGCGGCATCCGGTCACATCACCTACCCAACCCGGTCGCAACTCCCCGCAATGCGGACCAGAGCGGGAAGAAGTGACCTTTCCCCCCTTACGGTGCCGCCCTGCGCTACGGTCGGCCCATGCTCTCCTCCCACGAGGCCCATGCCGGTTCCCGCCCCTGACACCCGGCCGTCGCTGCTCGGACGGGACCACTGGCTGCGTGTGCTGCGTGCTCACATCGACCGGGCGAGCAGCGGCAGTGGCGGGCTGGTCCTGGTCACCGGCGAGGCGGGGATCGGCAAGACCTCTCTCGTCGGCCGCGCGATCCAGGAAGGTGAGAGCCGCGGCCTGTGCGTCCTGCGCGGTTCCTGCTGGGATGCGGACAGCACGCCGGGGTACTGGCCGTGGACGCAGGTCTTCCGGGGGCTTCGGCGCGGCGCCGGGGAGGGCGACGGGGAGGCCGGGGCGGGCACCGCTCTGCCGGCCCTCCTGGGCGCATGTGCGACGGACGGGCAGACGGACCGGTTCCAGCTGTTCGACGCGGCCACCACACAGCTCAGCGCGGCCTCGCGGCAGCGGCCGGTGCTGGTGGTGCTGGAGGACCTGCACTGGGCGGACCCGGCCTCGGTCGGACTGCTGGATTTCGCGGCCCAGCACATCCGCTTCGAGCGGCTCCTGATCCTGGCCACCTGCCGGGACGCGGAGATCGAGCGGCCGGGCCACCCTTTGCGTCCCCTGTTCCGCTCCCTCGCGACCCGGGCGACCACCGTGCCGCTGACGGGCCTGGGAGAGGCGGACGTCGCGGAGCTGATGCAGCGCACGGCGGGCACGCGGCCGGCCGAGGACGTCGTCGGCGAAGTGCGCCGCCGTACCGGCGGCAACCCGTTCTTCGTGCAGGAGGCGGCGAGGCTGTGGGCGGCCGGCCACGCGGTCACCGCGATCTCACCGGGCCTGCGGGCCTCTCTCGAACAGCGCCTTTCGCTGCTGGCCCCGCCCGTGGCCGAGTGTCTGGGCGCGGCCTCCGTTCTGGGGCGGCAGTTCCGCCCGGGCACGCTGGCGCGCGTCCTCGGCGCCCCCTCCGCGCAGGTCGCACAGTGGCTCGCCGAGGCAGTGGACGCCCAGTTGGTCGAGCGTGCCGAGGGCGCGGGCTTCGCCTTCAAGCACGATCTCGTACGCGAGACGCTGTACGACGCCCTGGGAGCCGACCGCGCCCGCCGCCTCCACGCGGCCGCCGTCGCGGCGCTGCGGGATGCCGGGTCCGCGCAGTCGGGAGCGCGTCCGACGGAGCTGGCCCACCACGCCTACCTCGCCTTCGAGGAGCTGGACCGCGACGAGGCCGTGGCCCTGCTGGTGTCGGCCGCCCGGGACGCGGAGAGCCGAGTGGCCCAGGAGGAGGCGGCCGGTCACTTCGCACGTGCTCTGGAGCGGGCCGGTGAGAAGCCCGGCCCCGGGAGGGTCCTGCTCGCCCTCGATTTCGGGCTGTCGCTGCAACTCGTCGGCGACCACGAGCGCTCGTGGGCCGTCTTCGCCGACGCCGTCCGGCTCGCCGAGGGCCTGGCCGACCCGCTGCTGGTGGGCCGGACGGCACTCACTCTCTTCGGGGCGGACGGCCAGGGCGACACAGGGCTGTTGAAGAGCCGCGCCCTGCACCGGGCACACGCCCTGCTCGTTCCGGGGCCTCCTGCCGAGCCGGCCCTCGACGTCTCGCAGTCGCGGCTGGCCCGGGAGGTGGCCCGCCGGGTCGTCGCCGCCGCCCGCGCGGCGGGCGACGACGACGCCCTGCACATCGGGCTGTGGGCACGGTTGCAGGCGGAGTGGGGGCCCCGGGTCGTGCGGGACCGCCCCGCCCTGGCCCAAGAGCTCATCGCGGTGGCACGCCGCCGCGGGGACCGGTGGACGGAGCATGTCGCGATGTCCATGCTGTGGGTCGCCGCGCTGGAGGCCGACGACCCGCGGTTCCTGGAGCATTTCCACGCCATGGTGGAGGTCGCCGCCGCGAGCGGCTCACCCAGGATGCGGCTGACCGCCGTCATCGACCGCAGCGTCGTCGACGCGGTGACGGGCCGCTTCACCGAGGCCGCGCACCTGCTCGACACCGCCGTCTCCTTGAGCGGTTCCCCGGCCGGTTACTACCAGTACTTCACCTTCCACCACCGCTGGGCCCTGCTCCTGCTGCGGGGCAGGTTCACCGAGGCACGAGCCCTCCACGGGGAATTGCGCGAGCACGGGCACCCGTACGTGGACCTCTTGGAGGCCATCACGGAGCTGGAGGCGGGCGAAGGCCCCACGCTGCCCGTTCCCCGGCCGGGGGCCGGCGCGAGCGGTGACACCGTCCTGCACCACAGCGTCACTCCCCTGTGGCTGCGCTATCAGGCCCAGAGCGCCGCGGCTTCCGGGGACCGGGCGTGGTGCGAGCAGGTACGGAACGCCCTCTCCCCGTACACGGGGCAGTGGCTGGTCTCGCTCTACGGCTGGGACGTCAGCGGGCCCGCGTCCCTGTGGACGGGTGTCCTCGACGCGGCGCTGGGGCAGTGGGACTCCGCGGTGCGACAGCTCGCGGCGGCCAAGCGGTCCGCCGATCGCCTGCACGCCCGTCCCTGGTCGGTACGGGCGGGACTCGAACTGGCCGCGGCCATGTCGGCACGAGCGGCCGGGAGCCCGGAGGCCGCCATGCTGCTCCGGGAGGCGACAGCGGAGGCGCGCCGGCTCGGGATGGGCCATCTGGTCGAGCGCGCCGACTCCCCCCTCAGCGTCCGGCCGCCGCGCGAGGCGCCGCCGGCCGACGAGTTCCGCCGGGACGGAAGCGTCTGGCGCCTCACCTTCCGCGGCCGTACCGTCCACGTCCCGGACGCGAAGGGACTGCACGACCTGCACTGCCTGCTCGGCCGGCCGGGCGAGGACATCGCCGCGGCACGGCTGCTCGATCCGCACCACGACACCACCGCCGAGGCGGCGGGCGCCATGGGGGCCGACGACATCCTGGACGAGGAGACGAAGCGGCGCTACCGCCTGCATCTCCAGCGGCTGGACGCGGAGATCGACCAGGCAGTCAAGCTGGGCGACGACAGCCGCGCGGCCGCGTACGACCGGGAACGGGCGGCGCTGCTGGAGGAACTGCGCCGCTCCACCGGTCTGGCCGGCCGGTCGCGCAGGCTGGGCGACGCGAGCGAACGCGCGCGCAAGAACGTCACCGCCCGGATCCGCGACACGCTGCGCCGGCTGGACGAGCGGCATCCCGAACTCGCGGCACACCTGCGGGAAGCCGTCTCGACCGGTACGACGTGCCGGTACGCTCCGGACGCGGAGATCCGCTGGCGGTTGTGAGCGGGTGCGACATCGCCGGGGCGCCGGGGCGCCGGGGCGCCGGGGCGAACCCCAGCGGCTGCCCGCCTGGTCCGTCAGGTGAACTTCCGTCGCCACGCCAGGGATACGTAGACCAGGGCGACCAGGACGGGGACCTCGATGAGAGGGCCGACGACGCCGGAGAGGGCCTGGCCACTGGTGACGCCGAAGGTGGCGATGGCGACGGCGATGGCCAGTTCGAAATTGTTGCCCGCCGCCGTGAACGCCAGGGTCGCCGTGCGGTCGTAGGCCAGGCCGACGGCCTTGCCGAGGGCGAAGGTGCCGAACCACATGATCGCGAAGTAGGCGAGCAAGGGCAGCGCGATACGCGCGACGTCACCGGGACGGGACGTGATGGTCTTTCCCTGGAGCGCGAAGAGGATCACGATCGTGAACAGCAGCCCGTACAGGGCCCACGGGCCGATCTTCGGCAGGAACCTCGCCTCGTAGCCCGTCCGGCCCATCTTCCGCTCGCCGAGGCGGCGGGTGAGGAAGCCGGCCAGCAGGGGGACCCCGAGGAAGATGACGACGTTGAGGGCGATCTTCCACAGGGAGATGTCGAGGTGCTCGCCGTCGCCCAGGCCGAGCAGGCCGGGGAGCAGGTCGAGGTAGAGCCAGCCGAGCAGGCCGAAGGCCACGACCTGGAAGACGGAGTTCAGGGCGACCAGGACGGCGGCGGCTTCGCGGTCGCCGCAGGCGAGGTCGTTCCAGATGATGACCATGGCGATGCAGCGGGCCAGGCCGACGATGATCAGGCCGGTGCGGTACTCGGGCAGGTCCGGCAGGAAGGTCCAGGCCAGGGCGAACATCACCGCCGGGCCGAGGACCCAGTTAATGACCAGCGACGAGACCATCAGCTTCTTGTCGCCGGTGACGGCGTCGAGCCTGTCGTAGCGGACCTTGGCCAGCACCGGATACATCATGATCAGCAGGCCGGCGGCGATGGGGAGCGAGATCCCGCCGATCTCGACCTGGGCCAGGGCGTCGTTCAGGCCGGGAACCAGGCGGCCCAGGCCGAGGCCGAGCCCCATGGCGATGAGGATCCACACGGCGAGGAAGCGGTCGAGGGTGGAGAGCTTCGCGACGACGGAGGCGGCCTCCGTGGTGGCCGGGGCGTCGGTGCGGGTCACGGGCAGGACCTCTTCCGGCCGGCGGCACCGCGGGCCTGCTCGGCCAGCTCGGTGAACTGCCCGGCAAGGGCGGCGATGACCTCGGGCTTCAGCCGGTAGTAGGTGAACCGCCCGCAGGGCTCGGTCTCCACGACCCCCGCCTCGCGCAGCACCTTCAGGTGGTTGGAGAGGTTGGTCTGCCGTGCGCCGGTCTCCTCGACGAGGTGCGTGGTGCACAGGGTCTCGTGGGCGAGCAGGGTCACGATCTTCAGCCTGAGCGGGTCCGCGAGAACCCGCATTAGATCAGTATCGACTGACGTCATCATGGACTGATATTCTCACATCAGCGGCGACTGATGCCAGGGATGCCGGGTCGCGCTTCCCCCCTCTGCGAGACACCCCCCATCCGCGAGACAAGAGAGACTCCCCATGTCCGAGAAGCCCTCCGTTCTCTTCGTCTGCGTCCACAACGCGGGCCGCTCCCAGATGGCCGCCGCATGGCTGACCCACCTGGCGGGCGACCGCGTCGAGGTCCGCTCCGCGGGCTCCGCCCCGGCCGACAGCGTCAACCCGGCGGTGGTCGAAGCCATGCGTGAGGTCGGCATCGACCTCACGTCCGAGACCCCGAAGGTCCTCACCGTCGACGCCGTCCGGGCGTCGGATGTCTGCATCACCATGGGCTGCGGTGACGTCTGCCCCGTCTTTCCGGGCAAGAGGTACCTGGACTGGAAGCTCGAGGACCCGGCCGGCCAGGGCGTCGAGGCCGTCCGCCCGATCCGTGACCGGATCAGGGTTCTGGTCGAGGACCTGATCGCCGAGATCGCCGCCGAGAAGAGGCGGTGACCGGCGGAGAATCACGAACTCGAGCCGATCACATCGCCGCGCGAGCGACACAGCGGGTCGGGCGGCGCTCGGCCGCAACGGCCGGACGCGCCTTTCCCCGCCCCCCTCATCGATGCCGACAACCGGCGGCTCGTGGTTGCTGATAGCCACCCTCACCCCAGAAGCGCACGCCCCCGGCGCACGCAAGGCGAGAGTGCGCCAATTACCCAGCTAAAAGCACTACTTGGGCATTCCTTGACCTGAGACCGTTCAGGTAATCTGCGGGCAAAGACATCGCGGCCGTCGAGCAGCCCGCCGACGGCACCGGCCCTGACACCGCGGAAGCGCGACACGCAGCCGCGGACGACCACTGCCGGAGAGGTGTGTGCCGACGGAATGCCGGCGGGATCCGCTCAGGCATCAGCACCGGCCCACCCGGTGCGGCCCGGATCGCAGGTGTTCCCCGCGTCACCAACGCGCCCCGCTCCGCCGTTCGTTGCAGTCCGCGCCTGTGCGCTCCGCACCGCAAGACGGCCGGCGTCGAGACGCCGGCCGGGAAGCCCCACGGAGGGCCTCCGCACACCGTCCGATGATGACCTTGAGCACACCGCGCTCCGGAGGATCGTCCGGGGCGCAGGAGGAAGGCCACCATGCAGACCCTGGTAGAGAACGCCCGATCGTTCCCCCTGCGCGTAGCCGAGCGCGCCGAGGAGTTCCGCGCCCTGGAGACCGGCCAGTGCCCGGACGTCCTGTTCATCACCTGTTCCGACTCGCGCGTGGTGCCCTCACTGATCACCGGCGCGCGCCCGGGTGAGCTCTTCGAGCTGCGGACGGCCGGCAATATCGTGCCGGAGTACCGCAACGACCGTCCGGCCGGGGAGACGGCCACCGTCGAGTACGCGGTGCGCGTGCTGGGCGTACGGAACATCGTGGTGTGCGGGCACTCCCATTGCGGCGCGGTCAGCGCCCTGGTCAAGGGCGAAGACCTCTCCGCCGTGCCGGCCGTGCGCGGCTGGCTGGAGCGGGCCGCGCCACAGGCTGTGCGGGAAGCAGCGGCCTGTTCCCCCGACCTGGCGGAGGCGGTGCAGCGGAACGCGGTCGCCCAGGTCCAACGGCTGAGGGCCTACCCCTGTGTGCGGGAGCGGGTCGAGCGGGGAGAGCTGTCCGTGCACGCCTGGTACTACGAAGTGCACACCGGGGTGGTGCGAGCGCACCGCCCGGAGCCGGCCGGGTGCGGACACTTCCTTCCGCTGTGACCCGCCCACGGCTCGCGGGCCCTCCCCGTTCCCTCCTCACCCGCAGCGAAAGGACATCACCATGTTCTCCTTCCGCGTAGACCCGGGCGTCCTGCGGCGTGACGTGCTGGCCTCGCTCGTCGTGTTCCTGGTCGCCGTGCCCCTGTGCGTGGGCGTGGCCGTCGCTTCCGGGGTGCCCGCTGAACTGGGGCTGGTCACCGGCATCGTCGGCGGCCTGGTCGTCGGTGCCCTGCCCGGCAGCAAGCTCCAGGTCAGCGGCCCCGCCGCCGGTCTGACGGTCCTGGTCTTCGAAGCCGTCCAGGAATTCGGTCTCGGCACCCTCGGCGCCATCGTCCTCGCCACCGGCCTGTTCCAGCTGGCCCTGGGGGCCCTCGGGGTGGGCCGGTGGTTCAGGGCGATCTCGGTCGCCGTCGTCCAGGGCATGCTCACCGGCATCGGGCTGATCCTGCTGTTCGGCCAGCTCTACACCATGGCCGGCGCCAAACAGCCACGCTCGGGGCCGGCGAAGATCGCCGGCATACCGGGGCTGGTAGCGGACATCGCCACCAGCGGCCGGGCCCTGACCGCCTTCGCGGTCGGCGCGGGCACCATCGCCGTGCTCGTCCTGTGGAAGCGGGCCCCGGCCGCGCTCCGCACGGTCCCCGCGCCGCTCGCCGCGGTCGCCCTGGCCACCGCCACGACGGCTCTGGGCGGCCTGCCGGTCGCCCACGTCGAAGTCCACGGGCTGCTCCAGGCCGTCCAGCCTCCCGGAGCGGACGGCTTCACGTCGCTGGCGAGCCTGGCCGCCGTGAGCACGGTGTTCGCCTTCACCCTGATCGCCTCGGCGGAAAGCCTGTTCAGCGCCGCCGCCGTCGACCGCATGCACGACGGGCCCCGCACCGACTACGACAAGGAACTCATGGCCCAGGGCGTGGGCAACACCGTCTGCGGTGTTCTCGGCGCCCTGCCCCTGACCGCCGTCATCGTCCGCAGCTCGGCGAACGTCCGGGCCGGTGCCAAGACGGCGCTGTCCCGCTTCCTGCACGGGGTATGGCTGCTGCTGTTCGCCGCTCTGCTCCCGGCGGCGATCGGCATCATCCCCCTGGCCGCGCTCGCCGGTGTCCTCATCCACGCGGGCTGCAAGCTCGTCCCCGTGAAGGAGCTGCTCCCCCTGTGGCGCGACCACCGCGGTGAAGCCCTCGTGCTGGCCGTCACCGCCCTCGCCATCGTCACGACCAACATGTTCGAAGGCGTTCTCCTCGGCTTGCTGCTCGCCGTCGTCAAGGCGGCCTGGGAGACCTCCCGCGTCCATCTCCATGTCCACGAGCCGGCCGACGGTCCTCTCACCGTGACCGTCACCGGCAGCGCGACGTTCCTGCGTCTGCCGCAGATCCTCGGCACGCTGGAGAACCTGCCCGCCGACCAGCCGGTCGAGCTGGACCTCTCCCGGCTGCACCACCTCGACCACGCGTGCCGCATCGCCTTCGACAACTGGACGGAGCGCCAGGGCATCGCGAGGAGAGTGCCTCAGGGCCCGGTGGTGCGGCCCGTGCCCGCCCGGCGCTGAGCGAGGTCGACGGCAGCCGGTTCCGCGAGCAGGAGGGCGCCCGCGCAGAGTGCGCGCGGTCCTCCTGTCGCGGAACGCGGCAGGCGCCGGCAGCCGGTTACGGCTCGACCGTGACCGGCTTCTCGGCGCGCAGGTCGCTGACGAAGCCGTCCTTGACCACGCGCGTCCAGTAGGAGTGCGTGCGCTCCCCGGCCGGGATGTCGGCGTTACGCTCCAGCTTGCGGTCCATCGAGGTGGCACCGGCCGGGACGTCGCGCTGGAAGGTGTAGGGGTGCCAGATGCCGATCTCGCTGCTGTAGAAGGGCTTGCGCTCCATCAGCATGACCTGGTCCGGGCTGCCCTGCGCGGGCTTCCAGCTGACGCGGACGGTGGCCGGGTCGAGGCGGTCGACGGACGTCAGCGCCGGCGCCTTGGGGATCACCGAGGAGGCGGCGGGCTTGATGTCGCTGCTGCGGATCGTCCGCGGCACCGAGGAGTCGTAGCCGTCCGGGTTCTCCAGCTTCCCCGTGACGCGGAGCACGGTGGGGGTCTGG
This sequence comes from Streptomyces sp. NPDC046215, assembly GCF_040646215.1. Lineage (NCBI taxonomy): Bacteria > Bacillati > Actinomycetota > Actinomycetes > Kitasatosporales > Streptomycetaceae > Streptomyces > Streptomyces sp. NPDC046215. The sequence continues at coordinate 57,848 of NZ_JBEYZW010000027.1, forward strand.
GTCTGGCCGCCCGCGCACGCGTCGACCTGGGTGACTTGGTGCCACGTGCCGGAGAACCTCACGAAGTCCTCCTTCTGGATCGGCAGCTCCCGGGTGGCGCCGCCGAAGACCCCGCTCACGGAGTAGACGTAGCGGGAGTCGTCGGAGCGGACCACCTGGTAGCTGCACCGGTCCACGGCCGCGGCGCGCGCGGTGACCGCCGACCGGGCCGCCGTCGCGGCGGCGGCCCGGTCGGCAGCGGGGCCCGACGAGACCGCCGTGGCGACGCCTGCGCCCGAGGCGAGGGCCCCGAGACTCAGCGCGCAGGTGGTGATCGCGGTGGCTATGCGAGAGGGCATGCATCCTCCAGTGACATCCAACGGCTCGCGGGGAGCCGACGAGCAGATGACGTGCTGGGCCGGCCCCGGCCTCTCGCGGGCCCGGGCACGGACAGACCTCCGGCGCGGGGCACCCCTGGACGGGGGACGACCTTGATCGGGATCACCGACCAGGGCTGGACGCTACCGGCAACTGACGGTCAAGAAGAAGTCAAAGTCTGGTAAATCGAATGCTTTGCGTCAACTTTCCTCGGCCGACACCCGCAGTTCGGCAGCCGGTACCGACGCGGGCGGCCCACCCGGCAGCCGGGTGGAGCCGGACGTGGTCCGTGCTGCCGGACCGCCCGGGGATCCGGCGGGAGGAGTTCGTCGCAGGGCCACGAGGCCGAGGACGATGGCGCGAAACCATGCCTCGACCTCGGGCGACGCGGGTGACTCCGGTGGCTCGGGTGGCGCAGGTGGCTCGGGTGAGGAGTAACTGCCGTCAGACGCCCACGTAGGCCGCGAGGTGCTCACCGGTGAGGGTCGAGCGGGCGGCGACGAGGTCGGCGGGTGTGCCTTCGAAGACGATCCTGCCGCCGTCGTGGCCGGCACCGGGGCCGAGGTCGACGATCCAGTCGGCGTGCGCCATGACCGCCTGGTGGTGCTCGATGACGATGACCGACTTGCCGGAGTCGACGAGCCGGTCGAGCAGGCCGAGCAACTGCTCGACGTCGGCCAGGTGCAGACCGGTGGTCGGTTCGTCGAGTACGTAGACGAGGCGGTCGCCGCTCTTCTCGCCCATGCGGGCGGCCAGCTTGAGCCGCTGCCGCTCGCCGCCGGACAGCGTGGTGAGCGGCTGGCCGAGGCTGACGTAGCCGAGTCCGACGTCGGCGAGCCGTTGCAGGATCTTGTGCGCGGCCGGGGTGCGCGCCTCACCGGCGGCGAAGAACTCCTCCGCCTCGGTCACCGACATCGCGAGCACCTCGCTGATGTCACGGCCGCCGAGGTGGTAGTCGAGGACCGACGCCTCGAACCGCTTGCCCTCGCAGTCCTCGCAGGTGCTGGCGACGCCGGCCATCATCGCCAGGTCGGTGTAGATGACACCGGCGCCCTTGCAGGTGGGGCAGGCGCCTTCGGAGTTGGCGCTGAACAGCGCCGGCTTCACGCCGTTGGCCTTCGCGAAGGCTTTGCGGATCGGGTCGAGCAGTCCCGTGTACGTCGCCGGGTTGCTCCGCCGCGATCCGCGGATCGCCCCCTGGTCGACCGACACCACCTCCGCTCCGGCGGGGATCGACCCGTGCACGAGGGAGCTCTTGCCGGAGCCGGCGACGCCGGTCACCACGCAGAGGACCCCGAGCGGGAGGTCGACGTCGACGTTCCGCAGGTTGTGGGAGGTGGCGCCGCGGATCTCCAGCGTGCCGGCGGGCTTGCGCACCGTCTCCTTCAGGGCGGCCCGGTCGTCGAAGTGACGGCCCGTGATGGTGCCGCCGGTCCGCAGCCCCTCGACGGTGCCTTCGAAGCAGACGGCGCCGCCCGCCGTGCCGGCACCGGGGCCGAGGTCGACGACGTGGTCGGCGATGGCGATCGTCTCCGGCTTGTGCTCCACGACGAGCACCGTGTTGCCCTTGTCCCGCAGCCGCAGCAGCAGGCCGTTCATCCGCTGGATGTCGTGCGGGTGCAGTCCCGTGGTGGGCTCGTCGAAGACATAGGTGACGTCGGTGAGCGAGGACCCGAGGTGGCGGATCATCTTCACGCGCTGCGCCTCGCCGCCCGACAGCGTGCCCGAGGGCCGATCCAGCGACAGGTAACCGAGACCGATCTCCACGAACGAGTCGAGGGTCTGCCCCAGCGCGGTGAGCAGCGGCGCCACCGAGGGCTCGGCGAGGCCGCGGACCCATCCGGCCAGGTCGCGGATCTCCATCGCACAGGCGTCGGCGATGCTGACCTTCTTGATCTTCGAGGACCGGGCCGCCTCGCTGAGCCGGGTGCCGTCGCACTCGGGGCAGACGGCGAACGTCATCGCGCGCTCCACGAACGCGCGGACGTGCGGCTGCAGAGCGTCGATGTCCTTGGCCAGCATCGACTTCTGGATCTTCGGGATCAGCCCCTCGTACGTCAGGTTGATGCCGTCGACCTTGATCTTGGTCGGCTCCTTGTGGAGGAGGTCGTACAGCTCTTTCTTGGTGAACTTCCGGATCGGCTTGTCCGGGTCGAAGAAGCCGCAGCCGGTGAAGATGCGGCCGTACCAGCCGTCCATGCTGTAGCCGGGGATCGTGAGCGCGCCCTCGCCCAGCGACTTGCTGTCGTCGTAAAGCTGGGTGAGGTCGATGTCGGAGACCGTGCCCCGGCCCTCGCAGCGCGGACACATGCCGCCGGTGCGGTGGAAGGTCGCCTTCACGGCTTTCTTGGCTCCGCGCTCGACGGTGATCGCACCGCTCGCCCTGACCGAGGGGACGTTGAAGGCGTACGCCCCGGGCGGGCCGATGTGCGGCTTTCCGAGCCGGCTGAAGAGGATGCGCAGCATCGCGTTGGCGTCGGTGGCGGTGCCGACCGTGGAGCGCGGGTCGGCGCCCATTCGCTGCTGGTCGACGATGATCGCCGTCGTCAGCCCGTCGAGTACGTCGACCTCGGGGCGCGCCAGCGTCGGCATGAAGCCCTGCACGAAGGCGCTGTACGTCTCGTTGATCAGCCGCTGCGACTCCGCGGCGATCGTGTCGAACACCAGCGAGCTCTTGCCGGAGCCGGAGACGCCGGTGAACACCGTCAGCCGGCGCTTGGGGATCTCGATGCTGACGTCCTTGAGATTGTTCACGCGCGCGCCGTGCACACGGATCAGGTCGTGGCTGTCGGCATCGTGCAGCTCGGACGACTGTCCGTCCGCCCTCTTGGCCGTGCTCATCGGGTCTCCCTCTGCCGGACGGGGCCGTCTCCGCGGGCTCCGTCGTCATCACCGGGCTCGATCTAACCAAGCTTCGCGTCGTACGTCCGTTCTTTGACCGGCACGGAGGCTGTGGCCCGTGGCTGCGCTGCGGAGTCGGTTCGGACGGTCGTGGGGTGCCCGGGCATGACGATCAGGCGGCTGGTGAGCGACACCGATGCCGAGATGCCGACCGGTGTCAGGCCGGTCGGGTACGGCGCTGGGCGAAGCGCACCATGTTGCCCGCGGGGTCGCGGAAGGCGCAGTCGCGGACGCCGTAGGGCTGGTCGACCGGCTCCTGCAGCACTGCGGCGCCGGAGTCCCGGACGCGCTCGAAAGTGGCGTCACAGTCGTCGGTCGAGAAGATCACGCCGCGCAGCATGCCTTTGGCCAGCAGCTCCGACACGGCCTGTCTGTCGGCAGGCGCGGTGTTCGGGTCCGCGGCGGGCGGCTCCAGCACGATATCCACACCGGGCTGCGCCGGCGAGCCGACGGTCACCCAGCGCATCCCCTCGAACCCGACGTCGTTGCGCACCTCGAGCCCGAGAACGTCCCGGTAGAAGGCGAGCGCCTGGTCGTGGTCGTCGACGGCGATGAAGCATTGCGAGAGTCTGATGTCCATACACCTCACGCTACGGGCGGGGCACGCGCTCCGCTTCTCCGCTCCTGCCGGGCCGCGAGTCGTATCGTCGACCTGGATGTCACATCCGGGAGCCCTGCCGTGTCCTTGCTTCTGACAGCGCAATCAGCCCCTGGAGGTAAGGAAGCGATGGACAGGCCGATCCTGGTAACCGGCGGCACCGGCACCCTCGGCCGTGCCCTCGTGGCGCGGCTGCTCGCCGGCGGGGTGAGCGTCCGTGTGATGAGCCGTCGGCCGCGGCGGGCGGATGACGACCGGCCGTGCGAGTGGGCGGTCTGCGACCTCGCCCGTGGTGCCGGTCTCGACGCCGCTCTGGCGGATGTGCGGGCGGTGGTGCACTGCGCGACCGATCTCCGTAACGATGTGGCGGCCACCCGGCGGCTGACCGAGGCCGCACGGCGTACCGGCAACCCGCATCTCGTCTACATCTCGATCACCGGAATCGACGAAGTGCCCCTCCCCTATTACCGGGCGAAGCTGAAGGCGGAGCGGCTCATTCAGGAATCAGGGCTGCCGTGGACCGTTCTGCGCACCACGCAGTTCCACGATCTGGTGGCGGCCTTCACCACCGTCCAGCGCCGGCTTCCGCTGGTTTTCACACCGCGTGGCGTACGTTTCCAGCCCATCGAGGTGACGGAGGTCGCCGACCGCCTGGCGGAGCTCGCCCGGGCGGCACCGGCCGGGCGGGTGCCCGACATGGCGGGGCCCGAGGTGCGGGACGCCCGCGATCTGGCGCGCGCCACGCTCCGTGCGGCGGGCCTGCGCCGGCGCGTCGTCCCGGTGCCGCTGCCGGGCAAGATCATCCGAAGCCTGCGGGCGGGCGCCAACCTCGCCCCGGACCGGGCCGTGGGCACGGGGACGTTCGAGGAATACCTGGCCGCCCGGGCGCGGGCGGGGCAGCGGTGAGGAAGGTCCGCTTCCCCGGCCGGCCGCGCCGGTCCTCGCGACCGGCACCGTCCGAGCCGCGGGCCGGCGCCGCCCGCGGCTCTTCGGACCGTAGAACGCGGCCTCGCCGCGGCCACCTCGCAGGGCAGACCGGAGCGGTCCAGGACCTCGGTCAGCAGGGCGGTCGATCGCTGCCACTTCTCGGGGGCGGCGATGTACTTGCCGCCGGGGCCGGAGAGGGAGAGCCGGTAGCGGGTCGGTGTCGAACAGGCCCAGCTCGCGGCTGAGTTTGCGGTGGTCGTGCATGGCGGTCTCCTCGCGGTCATCGGGCGAGTGGCCGCACGGCGAAGCCCCGGGGCACTCGCCCCGGGGCTTCGGACTGAGACGTTCGTCAGCGCGCCGGGACATTCTCCGGCGTTGTCGTCATAGCGGCGCGCTTCATGCCGCGGACGTCAGCAGGCACCGTGGTGCCTGCACGATCTTTTTCCGTCGGGCCTCTCGGGTCCGTCGGCACCAGACCCATCGCCCGCCGCTTCCGTCAGTCGGTGCCGAACTCCATCGCGGCACGGTCGAGCATCTCGTCGTCGCCCTCGGCCTTGCCCCGGGAGGCGATGACCTCGGCTCCGCCCTCCGGCATCGCGCCGATCAGCCCCGTCGAGGCCGCCTGGGCGGCGCCCATGAGCGTCGCGTGCGTATTGCCGACGATGCCCAGGCTCGCGTACTGCTCCAGCTTGGCGCGGGAGTCGGCGATGTCGAGGTTGCGCATGGTGAGCTGACCGATCCGGTCCACCGGGCCGAACGCGGAGTCCTCGGTGCGCTCCATGGACAGCTTGTCCGGGTGGTAGCTGAACGCCGGGCCGGAGGTGTCCATGACCGAGTAGTCCTCGCCGCGCCGCAGCCGCAGCGTCACCTCGCCGGTGACCGCCGCGCCCACCCAGCGCTGCAGCGACTCACGGATCATCAGCGCCTGCGGGTCGAGCCAGCGGCCCTCGTACATGAGGCGGCCGAGGCGCCGGCCCTCGTTGTGGTACTGCGCGAGGGTGTCCTCGTTGTGGATCGCGTTGACCAGGCGCTCGTAGACGGCGTGCAGCAGCGCCATGCCCGGGGCCTCGTAGATGCCGCGGCTCTTGGCCTCGATCACCCGGTTCTCGATCTGATCGGACATGCCCATGCCGTGGCGGCCGCCGATGGCGTTGGCCTCCATCACCAGGTCGACGGGGGTGGCGAACTCCTTGCCGTTGATCGTCACCGGGCGGCCCTGGTCGAAGCCGACCGTCACGTCTTCGGCGGCGATCTCGACGCCGGCGTCCCAGAACCGCACACCCATGATCGGGTTGACGGTCTCGACGCCGGTGTCGAGGTGCTCCAGCGTCTTGGCCTCGTGCGTGGCGCCCCAGATGTTGGCGTCGGTGGAATACGCCTTCTCGGTGCTGTCCCGGTAGGGGAGGCCGTGGGCGAGCAGCCACTCCGACATCTCCTTGCGGCCGCCGAGCTCGGTGACGAAGTCCGCGTCGAGCCAGGGCTTGTAGATCCGCAGGTGGGGGTTGGCGAGCAGGCCGTAGCGGTAGAACCGCTCGATGTCGTTGCCCTTGAACGTCGAGCCGTCGCCCCAGATCTGCACGTCGTCCTCGAGCATCGCCCGGACCAGCAGGGTGCCGGTGACGGCGCGGCCGAGCGGCGTCGTGTTGAAGTAGGCGCGACCGCCCGAGCGGATGTGGAACGCGCCGCAGGTGAGCGCGGCCAGGCCCTCCTCGACCAGCGCCGCACGGCAGTCGACCAGGCGTGCGATCTCGGCGCCGTACGCCGCGGCGCGGCCGGGCACCGACGCGATGTCGGGCTCGTCGTACTGGCCGATGTCGGCGGTGTAGGTGCACGGGACGGCACCCTTGTCGCGCATCCACGCGACCGCGACGGAGGTGTCGAGGCCGCCGGAGAAGGCGATGCCGACGCGTTCGCCGGTGGGCAGGGAGGTGAGAACCTTGGACATAGGAAGAGTATGCATGATCACGCATGAACATGCAATGACGGGCGTCCGGTGGCTGCACGGAGCGAAGGACGGGCCCCGGCGCGCCCCTGGGGGCCTCGGCCCCACTCAGGGTGACGCGGCTCACCATCAACGGTTGTCACGGTGTGCCGGTCCGGGGTGTCTCGATGGGCATCCAAGAAGGGAGCCGGGTGTGAAGCCAGGACGTCAGCGCGTCAAACACGTGGAGCGGACGGAGTTCGGCCATGGCTGAGGACGCCTTCACCGAGCACCGCCCTCTGCTGTTCACCATTGCCTACGAAATGCTGGGCAGCGCCACCGACGCCGAGGACGTGCTGCAGGAGAGCTACCTGCGGTGGAGCGCGGTCGATCCGGCCTCGGTCGGGCATCCGCGCGCCTACCTGGTGCGCGTGGTGACCCGGCAGGCCCTCAACCACCTGCGCGCCCTCAAGGCGCGGCGGGAGGAGTACGTCGGCCCGTGGCTGCCCGAGCCGATCCTGACCGCACCCGAGGTGAGCGACGACGCGATCCTGGCCGAGTCGGTGTCGATGGCCATGATGCTCGTCCTGGAGACGCTGAACCCCACCGAGCGCGCGGTGTTCGTCCTGCACGACGTGTTCGGCTACCCCCACGGCGAGATCGCCGCCTCGATCGGCAAGACCGAGGTCAGTGTCCGGCAGATCGCCCATCGCGCGCGCCGGCACGTCCACGCGCGGCGGCGCCGCTTCGAGCCCGACTCCGCCACCACCCGGGGGATCGTCCAGCGGTTCCTCCGTGCGGCGGCGACCGGTGAAATCCAGGCGCTGATGGACCTGCTGGCGCCCGACGTCGTCCAGATCTCCGACGGCGGCGGGAAAGTCGTCGCCGCCCGCCGCCCGATCACCGGCCGGAACGATGTCGCCCGGTTCGTCCTCCGGGTGATCCGCGCCGGCACCGCGACGACCCGCGCCGAGTACACCACCTACAACGGCATGCCCGCCGCACGGTTCCTCACCGGCGGGGAACTCGACTGGATGGTCGCGTTCGAGATCCACGACGGTCGGATCACCGGCCTCTACGGCATGCGCAACCCGGACAAGCTGCACCGCGCCGACACGGTGCACCCACTCGACAGAGGAGGAGCCGAGCCATGGAAACCATGACGGTCGAACGTGTCATCAACGCCCCGATGGACGAAGTCTTCGCCTGGCTCACCACGACCACCCACTACACGGCCTCGCCCCTGGTGGTGCGCTGCCGACTGACCCGGCGGGGCGAGGCCGCGCCCTACGGCGTCGGCGCGGTGCGCAGTCACCTCTGGCTGATCGGCTGGTTCCGGGAGCGCATCACCCACTACGACCCGCCGTACGCCACCGAGTACGTCGTCGAGCGCAGCCTGCCGCCGTCCCGGCACGAGCTCGGCCGCATGACGTTCACCGAGGCGGCCGGCGGCACCCGGGTCCGCTGGACGACCCGCGCCGAGCTCCCCGTCCCGCTGGCCGGCGCCTTCCTCACCCGGCACGTCGCGCGGCCGATCATCACCCGCACCTTCCGTAACATCCTCAAGGCCGCCGACACCGCACTGACCCGGCGCCCCGGCCACGACCGAGCATGAGCACGTCTCCCGCACCGGACGAAGAAAGGCACAGCGCATGCGGACCCTGTACGTCATCGCTCACCCGGAGGCGACCCACCACGTGGAAGGGGTGGTCGGTGGCTGGCACGATTCGCACCTCACGCCCGAGGGCAGGCGCGCGGCGGTCTCCATCGCCCGGGCGGTTCGGGCAGAGATCCCCGACGGCGCCGAGGTGGAGCTGTTCTCCTCGGACCTGCGACGTGCCCGGCAGACGGCTGAAGAGATCGCCGGTCTCTTCGGTGTGGACCCGGTCCTTGATCGCAGGTTGCGGGAGAAGTCCTACGGAGAGGCCGAGGGAAGGCCGCAGGAGTGGCTGGACCGGCGGTTCGTCCCGCCGCCGGCTGTCGGGGACCGGATGGGGCACCACGAGGGCGTGCGGGGCGCCGAGACCAGGGCGGCGTGCGCCGAGCGCGTGTACGCGGCCATGGGCGGGATTCTGCGGAGCCCGTGCGCACACCAGGTCATCGTGACGCACGGCTTCGCCCTGACGTTCGTCGTGGCGTCCTGGATCAAGATGCCGTTCGAGTCGCTGGGCTCCGTCAGCTTTCGGGCACCCTCCGGAAGCATCACCGTGCTGCGCGAGGACGACTTCTTTCACAATCGCCAGGTCGTGAGTGTCGGCGACACCCGCCACCTCGATGCGTGACGGCGCGGCACCCCCTCCCGCGTCACGTCCCCTCCCTGCGGCTGCGCTTCAGCGAGCTGGGCCGCAGCGCAAGAGAACCCAATCGGGTGATGACATATACCGATTCTCCCCAATACTCTCGAATCGGCGGAATCTCCAGACCATGGGTTGTCCGCCGCAGGGGTGAGAGGGGGAAGGGAGTGCGCACCATGTACGCACTGCAGCGTCCGTTCATCAGACGATCGGCGAGGCTGGCCCTGTCCGTCGGCGCGGCACTCGCGCTGGTGACCGGGCTGTCCGCCCAGGCTCAGGCAGCCAACGGCACCTTGAGTTACAAAGGCACGAGCGGAGTCGTGCACGAGAAGGTCAATCCGACCGACGGCGTGTGCTACAGCTTCGACGAACCAGCCGTCAGCGTGGACAACTTCACCGACACGGACGGCCGGCTCTTCACCGACGGGCTGTGCGGGGAAGCCTCGTTCTTCCTCAACATCCAGAAGGGCTCGTCGCTGGTCTTCGGCGGGACGAAACCCAAGAGTGCCCGGCTGGGAGGCTGACCGGACATGAGCATCCGCAGACAGGCGACGAGGGCGGCCTTCGCGCTGGGCACGTCGATCGCGCTCATCACCGGTATCGCCACCGCCTCACCGGCGGCCACCGGCTCCCTGACGTACAAGGACGCACAGGGCGTGGAACACCAGAAGGTCAATCCGGCGGACGGCGTGTGCCTCTCCTTCGAATTCCCGGCGGTCAGGGTCGGCAACGGAACGGGCACGGACGCCGCGCTGTACCTGGACCGGGAATGCACGCAGTTCCTCATCACCGTACGCAAGGGGACGGCTCTGGTCTTCGGCGAATCGCGACCCCAGAGCATCTGGTTCGGCTGACCCCCCTCCCCCGGGCCGAGCCCCCGGTGTCACCCGGAGTCTCGCGCGGCGGCGCGTGGCCCGGCCCGGGGGCGGGACCGGCGCCCCGCGGGGTTCGACCCGCTGCCCGGTTACGTCACCGGGGCCCGCGCCAACCGGCCGGGTCGGCGAATAGAATCGGCTCTCATGTCGAAGCCTGACGCACTGCTCGTTGATGTCGCCACCATGGTGGAGGCCGAGCAAAGCAACCAAATGTCCCTGACCGTGGTCACCGGCGGCACCGTCATCACCGGGCGGCTCGCCCCCGAAGCCGTGTGGCGGGAGCGCGTGTCGGAGGTCCTGACGGACTCGGCGCACCTCGGCCCGTTCTCCGGCATCTTCACCGCCGGCGGGGCACGGGGCCGGTCCGACCGCTCCGAGCCGCCCACACATCTGCACTTCCACGTCGCCCGGATCCTGCAGGGCAGCATCGGCATCCCCGAGACGGGCGGGATGTACCGGGTCGCGATCAAGGACGTCAGTGCCTGGACGGTGGGCGACTTCAGCTATTCCGACCGCTGAGTCACCGCCACCCGGCCCCCCGCCGGCCGGCCAGGGCCACCGCCCGGCCGGCCGGCGGGGCCGGTGCGGGCTCAGTGCGCGCCGAAGCGGACGCTGGAGAAGGCGGTGCCGCGGGGGGCCTGGCGGCCGGGGGCGAGACGGAGCGCCTTCCCCGTGCACTGCTTGCCGGCGAAGATCGTGGCGGGGGTTCCGGTGCCGTTGTGGGCGCCGTGTGCTTCCTGGCTCATCGTGAAGCACCGTCCGTCGGGCAGGTTCTCGACGAAGAACGGCCTGTCCTTGGCGCCCAGCCAGCTGAACGGGCCCTTCGCCGCGTACGCGACCCCCATGGGGGCGGAGAGGGCGAGGGTGAGGCCGAGCAGAGCGACGACGGCCGGGCGGACAAGACGCATCGTAGGTCCCTTTCCTTGAGCAATATGCGATAGGCCCGAAATGCCTTCACCCGCTCAACGACGACGGGCCCCGCACGGCACGCACGTCCTGTCCCCGTGCCACGACCCCGCGCACTCGCCTCTCGCGCGGTGTGCGGGCGCACCGCGGGGTCAGGCGATCAGCCAGACGAGCAGGCCGCAGAGGGCGAGCAGGCCGCAGACGGTGAAGTTGACGAGTTTGTGCTGGAGGAAGACGGCCGCGAACTCGCGGATGGTCGCGCTCGGCCAGAAGTACGCGGCGGTCGGGGAACCCAGCACCTGGCCGTTGACGCCGGTCTTCCTGGCCGTCAGGGCGGCTCGGAAGGCGTGGAAGTTGTTGGTGACGATGACACAGGAGTAGTCGGCACCGGCCGCCGCCATGATGGCCTTGCTGTACGCGAGGTTCTCCTCGGTGGTGCGGGAGCGGTCCTCGCGCTGGACGTGCTCGGCGGGGACGCCGCGCTCGATGAGGTAGTCGGCCATGGCGTGGGACTCGGGGAGTCGCTCGTCGGGGCCCTGGCCGCCGGAGGTGAGGAGGACGGGCGGGTTGCCGCGCGCGGCCTGGGCGGCGTAGACCTTGCGGCCGCGCTCCAGACGGCCGGCGAGCAGGGGCGGGACGCGGGTGCCGCCGACCAGCCCGGAGCCGAGCACGACCACGTAGTCGACGTCGCGGCGCGGCTGGAGCCGACCGTAGAGGAAGGCGTATCCGATGAAGCAGAAGAAGAGGAACGACACATAGCCGACGATGAGCAAGGTGGTGCCGGCGACGGCCCCGAGGGCGCGGGAGTGCGTGGCGGCGGCCGCGATGAGCAGGCCGATGACGCCGAAGATGGTGAGGCCGGCGAGGAAGGAGAGGAGGTTCGCCGGGCTGCGCCCTTCCTTGCGGATCATTTTGACGCCGTTGGCCAGCAGGAAGACGGGCAGGACGAGGGCACCGAGGCAGGGGATCAGGAGCAGAGCGACGACGGCCCACTCCAGGAACGGCCGGCCGTGGTCCCCGGCGGTGTCGGCCGCCCGCAGCAGGACGAAGAACAGGGATATGACGGCGAGCCCGAGGTAGACGGCGTTGCTGAAGCGCCGGGGGTCGCGCAGGACGCCGATGCCGAAAAGGACGAGGAAGAGTACCGCGGGTGCGTAGACGATCACGCTCGCATCGTACGCACCGCGCAGGTGGGCGCCGTAGGTCGCAGGGCTGCCCTCTTTCCGCGCGGGCGGCGCCCCCTGCGGGCGTATTTCGCGAGCTCAGCGGCTGATCAGGAAGTCGATGAACGCGCCGAACTCCACTTGGTTGGCGGAGGATACCCGTCGCAAATCCCTGATGAGCAGGGGGATTTCGTCCTCCGCCACTTGTTCCAGCATCAGCGGGATCACTTTCCTCCGGGACGGGCCGCTGAATTGGGCGTTCAGGACGCCTCCGTACTCCGCTCTCGTCCAGCCGCTCCGGCTGAGGTTCTCGCTGATGCAGGGCAGGACGTATCGACTGCCCTGGAGGCCGGCCTCGATCTTCTCGGTGACGGCGTCTCCGAAGTTGATCTCCTTGACGTCCAGCCAGCATCTGATCTTGCTGTCCTCAAGCCGCTCGGCGATCCTGTGCACCTCCTCGGCGTCTTCGTGGGAATGGCAGAGGAAGACGTCGTACGGGAATTCCCCGTCGGCGCGTTCCTGCTGCGGCGCGGCGAACGGCATTTCCGTCCTCTCAGCCGACACGGATTTGATCAGGACGCCCGTGCCGTAGAACTTGACGACCCCCACGCGGCCCGGGAAGGGCAGGTGCGGGCAGTTCGCGTGGAGTTCGTACGTCCGGCCGCCGGCGCGGATCTCGCCCCGCACGTGTCCGGAGAAGAATTCCAGCGAGAACCGGTTGTAGCCGCGGCTCAGTTCGACGGGTTCCGGCAGGGATGCGATCGGGGTGAGGACGCCTTCGCGGAAGACGCCGATCCGGGCGACGGTCCCGGGGTCGTCCGGGCCCTCGGGGGCGGTGTGGAAGGAGAGGAAAGTCCAGTCCGTATCCGCGCGGCAGACGAGCCCGGCGCCCGTTCCGTGCGGGCTCGTCAGGCGCATCTCGGCGGTGATCCGGCCGTTGAGTATCGGATCGGTGCTCAGATCGACGGCGTAGGAGGCACCGAACTCACCGATGCCTCCGCCGTGGCCGGCGATCAGACTGCCGCCGATCGTCCAGTCGCTACTGGGCGAAGCGTGCCAGGTACTCACGGAGCTTCTCGCGTTTCGATTCCAGTGCCTCACGGTCGTCGGGGAATGCGGCGATCAGCACGTCGGCGAGGCCGATGGCTTCCACCAGGAGGCCGAGCTGGACGTCGTCGTCGGGCCTGGACGAGCCGTACTGACGGGCGTTCTTGAGACCGAATTTGTGGACGACTCCCTTGCGCAGCCGGCTCAGCAGGATCCGGACCGCCGGCTCCGCCGGGTACGGCTGCACCAGGTCGACGATCGCCGCCGATACCTCGTTCGCCGACCGGTGCCAGGCCAGGTGCTCGATCTCGCCGCCGTAGCGATCGCCGTCCGGGCCCCCGGACCCGGCGAGCAGACTCTCCTCGACCGCGCGGAACCGGGCGACTTCGGCCGTGAGCATCTTCCGCATGCCGCTGAGGTTGCTTTCGTCCAGGTCCTTGACGGTCCGTTCGTCGGTCGTGGCCGCCTCGAACTGCTCCACCACGCTGCGGACGAGGGGGTGGACGGGTGCCCGGGTCACGTCCGGCAAGGGGGCCAGGGCGACGCTCTGTTCGGTGCCGGCGACGCGTCGGCCGCCGTCGTAGAGCGTCGCGCCGAGGGTGAGTTCCCCGGCGTTCATCCGCGTGGGGTCGATTTCCAGGCGGACCGCGAAGTTGAAGGTGTCCTGGCCCTTGAGCGGCCGGAGCCGGTACCGCCGGGAGACCTTGCGCAGGGAATTGAGCTCCCTGCTCATCGTCACACCCCGCGGCAGTGACAGCTCCACCGTGGGGCTGTCCAGGGCGACCGTCAGCGCCCCCTGGAACTCCTCCTCGATGATGTTCTCGATCCCGGATTCGTCGATGTACCAGAACTTGCCGCCGGACGCGGTGGCGATCACCTCCAGCAGGTCTTCCTGGAAGTCGTTGCCGACCCCGATGGTCGAGGTGGTGATGCCCTCGTCCCGCGCGGCGGACGCGACGCCGGCGAGCGTCGTCTTCTTCGTCTCGCCGGCGTTCGCCTGGCCGTCCGAGAGAAGGATCAACCGGCTGTAGTGATGGGTCTCCATATGTGTTTGGAGTTCCAGCAGCCCCTGATACCAGCCGAGGGAGAGATTGGTCATGCCGCCCGGGGTGATGGCGGCGAGCCGCTCCTCCACCTGGTCCCTGGGCGTCTGCGGATTGATGACGACGTGCGCGTCGTCGTCGAAGATCACCACGGTGAAGAGGTCCTCACCGGTGATGCGCCGGTAGATGTCGCCGCAACTGCGCTTGACCGTTTCGAGCTTCTTGCCCGACATGCTGCCGCTGCGGTCGACCGCCAGACAGAGATTCATGGCGTGCGCGGCCCGGCCGACGCTCTCCGTCGACCGGCATCTGACTTCGACGATCGCGTCGATTTCCGTCACTTCGTCGTTGCGTGCGACGGGACGTTCGGTCAGGAGTAAGAGTTCGATGGGTGGATCGCCCATTGCATCCCCCGTGATGCGCGAATTCAGTGAACCGTTCCGGTCACCTAGAAAACCACACGGCGGCGATGCCGGGGAGGCTTGGGGAGCGAACTGATGCGATGATCTGCGCAATGCGTTCAGGTGAACGAATACGTTGTCGGCCGCGCGGCCGGACGAAGCCGACATGTCACACCCCATCGGCGTCGGCATGGCTGACGGAAGCTCCGGGCCGCGGAACCGCGTAGATCGCCGGCACGCCGCGCTGTCCGTTCGCGCAACCCGGCCACCACCATGATGCGATGCGCCCCCGGGGCACACGGCAAGACCGCGCCTTCAGCCGACACCCCTGTGCGTGTGGGGCTCACTGACACATCCCCAGTCGGCCCCGAACCCACCCGCATACCGCACCACCAGCACAAACGGCCGACGATCCCCTGACCACGACAGCCTCGGCCGGGCAACCTGCCTCCCATGGGGGTCACTTACGAACCGGACGACGGCACCACCACCGCGCCGACACCTCACTGCCCCGAATGCGAGTTCCTCCAAGACCGGTACGAGACCGGGCACGGCCGTTACATCCTTCTCGAATTCCGTCGGGAGCTGCCCTCTTACGACGTGCCCGCCGGCCAGCGCTGGCTCATCCGCTCGGACGGAAAGGCCGTCAACACCGGCGAAGCGGAGCTTCCCGCGACCACACGCTGCCGATTCCCGCACCGGATCGTCTGCCCTTGCAGCAATCCGCCCTCCGGCACCACGCTCAGAGCGCTCTGGGAGTACAACTCGGGGGTCGCTCCCCGTCTCGACCCGCCCGCAGCCGAAGCCGGATGAACCGGCCGGAGGCCCGGAACTCGGCTGCGGCGGGGGCTCGGCCGCCCGGCGTTCCGCCCCCGCGCCGCTGAGCCCCTACCGCGCCGGATCCCGTGCCGCGCCCGCGACGGCCATGCTCACGACCCTGTGGACGGTTCCGGGGTCCGGTGCCGTGCCCTTCCGGTCGGCGAAGAGCAGGTGCGCGGCTCCGATCAGTGTGGGGGCGAGCGTGTCGATGTCGGTCCCCGGCGCCAGGCGTCCCCGTTCGCGCTCCGCCGTCAGATACGCGGCGATCATGGCCGTGGCTTCCGCCAGGATCGGGACGCCGGTCGGTCCGGCCCGGCGCAGCCGGGCGCGCAGGTCGTCCCGGGACGTGATGAGGGCGACGATCGCCACCGCGACCGACCCGAACAGGTCCGTCAGAGCGCCGGCGAGATTGCCGGCGACGGTGCCGGTCCCCGCCGAGGCGCACAGGGCGGTGGCCTGGTCGTCGACGCGGGCGACGCGGTCCAGTACGAGCTCGGCGAGGAAGGCGTCGAAGTCGGCGAAGTGCCGGTGGAGGACGCCTTTGGCGCAGCCTGCCTCCGTGGTGACCGCCCGGCTGGTCAGCGCGCTCGGCCCGTCCCGGAGCAGGATGCGCTCGGCGGCGGCGAACAGCTGCTCGCGCGCGTCGCGCAGGGCCACCCCTGTCGGCATATCGCCCGCCTTCCCTTCGTTCCCCGGACCCGCCCGCCCGTTGACGAGTGGGCAGGTGCCCACCATAGTGGGCGCATGCCCACTATCCCATCGGGGCAGTCACGTCCCGACCACCAGCCTCATCAACTGCGTCAGGTGGCACAGTCGTTCGGCTCGGACGCCGAACGCTACGACAGGACCCGGCCTCGCTATCCCGACGCCCTCGTGGACCGGATCGTCGCCGCCAGTCCCGGCCCCGACGTCCTGGACGTCGGCTG
Source organism: Streptomyces sp. NPDC046215 (assembly GCF_040646215.1). NCBI lineage: Bacteria > Bacillati > Actinomycetota > Actinomycetes > Kitasatosporales > Streptomycetaceae > Streptomyces > Streptomyces sp. NPDC046215. The sequence goes on from NZ_JBEYZW010000027.1 coordinate 74,026, forward strand.
CGGAACCGGCATCGCCGCCCGGCAGTTCCAGGCGGCCGGCTGCGCCGTCCTGGGGGTCGAGCCCGACGCCCGGATGGCCGAGCTGGCGAGGCGGTTCGGGGTCGAGGCCGAGACGGCGGCGTTCGAAGCCTGGGAACCGGTCGGCCGGTCATTCGACGCGGTCGTCGCCGGTCAGGCATGGCACTGGATAGATCCGGCCGCGGGGGCGGTCAAGGCCGCGCGAGTCCTGCGGCCCGGCGGCCGGCTGGCGGCGTTCTGGAACGTCTTCCGGCTCCCTCCCGACCTGGCGGAAGCGTTCGCCGCCGTCTACCGGCGGGTGATCCCCGACTCGCCGTTCGTCCTCCAGGCGACGACAGCGCAAGCCCTCGACGGGTATCAGGTGCTTTTCACCAAAGCCGCCGACGGAATCCGGGAAGCGGGCGGATTCAGCGGCCCGGAGCAGTGGCGATTCGACTGGGAGTCCCCCTGCACCCGGGACGCGTGGCTGGATCAGCTGCCCACCCACGGCGCCTTCACACAGCTCCCGTCGGACCGGCTGGCGGAGGTGCTGGAGGGCGTCGGAAACGCTGTCGACGCGAGGGGTGGCAGCTTCACGCTGCGGTACGCGACCGTGGCGGTCACCGCGGTGCGCCTCGACACCGTCTGACGAAACCGGAACGGGTGGGCACACGATCCGGTCGAGGCCCCGCGAAAACCGTTGGACACCTCCTCGGGGCCGGGCGACGATTCGCGCTGTGACAGACAGAGTCGAGCACCGGACCTCCGCCCCTGCCGCCCCGAAATCAGTTCGGTTTGTCGAGTTGTCGAGCGCGGCCCTGACCGCCTTGCAGAGCGACGATCTCGCCCGGGCCGGCGCCGAGGCGGGCGTCGCCCTCACCGAGTACTTCGTCACCGACACGGCGAAGTGGGTGTGGCGGTACCGGGCCGGTCAGCTGGCCTCGGATCCGGGCTGCGCGAGGTGGCTCACGCACGCCGTGGTGTCCGAGCCGGAAGGCGCCGTCGTGGGGTACGGCGGATTCCACGGGCCGCCGGACGCGGCGGGCATGGTGGAGATCGGCTACTCCGTCGCCCCCGGCTACCGCCGTCAGGGCTACGCCAGGGCGATCCTGACCGCGTTGGTGCGCCGGGCCGGTGCCGAAGCCCGGGTCCGGACGGTGCGGGTGACGATCAGCCCCGACAACACCGCGTCTCTGGCCACGATCGCCGGGTTCGGCTTCGTCGAGGTCGGAGAGCAGTGGGACGAGGAAGACGGTCTCGAACTCGTTTTTGAAGTCTCCGCCTGACGGAGGAGAGCCTCTGGTGAGCGGGGGCCGGGTTATCGGGGCGGCGCGTCGGTGGAGACCCGGGCGGCCTGGAGGACTTGCGGCAGCGGCAGGGTCAGGGCGGCGGCGAGTTCGGTCAGTTCCTCCCGGGTGGGGCGCACGGGGCCGTCGGCCCCGTCCTGGGCGAACGCCCGGATACGAGGAGTGCGGATACCGGTCCGGTCAGCGAGGCACTGCGCGGTCAGACTGCGGCTGCGCATGGCCTCTCGCAGAAGTCCTTCAAGATGGGCCATAGCCCCCGCCTGCCCCGCTCCGGCACTCCTACGCCTGGGCATCGCGATCCGAACGTCCCGGCGGACGCTAACCCTCCCAGGGGGCGGGACCCACGCCGGTGGCCCAGGCGGTGAGTTCCCCGCCGTCGAAGCAGCGGATCCCGCAGCGGGCGGCGTAGTCGGCGGCGGGCTCGGTGAAGTCGCTCGTGGTGACCACGGCCGCGATGTGCGCGTCGTGAACGGCGAAGCAGGTGCCGCCGAAGCGCTGGAGGTCCTGCGAGCCGACCTTGTGGGAGGCGCCGTAGCGCTTGCACTGGATGACGAGCCGTTGCCCGCCCGGGGCGGTGGCCAGCACATCGGCGCCCAGATCGCCCGCGCCGCCCACGACCTCCACGTCCAGGCAGCCGTCCCGCCGGCACAGTTCCGCCACCGCCTGCTCGAACTCCTGGGCGTCCATCTCCTCGTACGCCACTCCCGTCACGGCGACGGCAGGGGCCTCGCCCACCTCGTCCACCTCGGCCGCGGCATCCGGCATCCACGCGCCCGCCGGGTACCGGGCGCCTCGCCCGCGCCACCAGCGCATTCCGGCGGCGGTGATCGCGAGTGCGGCCAAACCCGTCACCAGGACCGTGAAGGGGCGGTCCCCCGCGCTCCGCGCGGCGCTTCTCAGGGTGACGCCCGCACCGAACAGCACGACGGCGACCAGGCCGAAGCCGAGCGCCAACTGCCGCACGCCCCCCGCGCCTTGCCGACGGGGCCGTGAACGCCGCCCGGTCATGGCCATGAATGCCGCCCCCTCTGTGAACCTCGGCACCAAGATCATCCACTCGCCTGCCCCGGCACGCCGTTTCCACTCCGGAGCCGCCTGCCCGGCCCTGACTCCGTGGGCGGCGCGGCGTCCCGCGGGCTCCGCGGAAATCGGATGCCCTCGGCCCCGTGGCCGAGGCAAGCTGGGAATATGGACGAAAGACGGACCACTCAGGTCTCGAAGTACCTCTCGAAGCACCTGCGCCACCAGCCCGAGGACATCGGGATCCGGCTCGACCCGCAGGGCTGGGTCCGCGTCGACGCGCTCCTGGCCGCGGCGGCCGCACACGGCTTCCCCATCGAGCAGGGGGAGCTGGAGCACGTCGTGTCCACCAACGACAAGCAGCGCTTCGCCGTCGAGGGCGGCCGCATCCGGGCCCAGCAGGGGCACAGCGTCACGGTGGACCTCGGGCTGCCGGAGTCCGAGCCCCCGGCGTTCCTCTTCCACGGCACCGTCGCCCGGAACGTCGCCACCATACGGACGCAAGGGCTGCGGCCCATGGCACGCCACCACGTGCACCTGTCGGCGGACCGGGAGAAAGCCACCCGGGTCGGGGCCCGGCGCGGCAAACAGGTCGTGCTGTCGGTGGACGCCCGGGCGATGCGTGACGCCGGGCACGTCTTCCGGGTGACCGGCAACGGAGTGTGGCTGGCGGAAGGGGTGCCACCGCGGTTCCTCCGGTTCCCCGGCTGACGGCGGGGCCTCCGCCGGGGAACCGGCAGGGGGCCTTGACCAGGGGGCCTCCGGCCGGGCTCGGGCTCCGGCGTCCGGCGCCGTCAGCCGGTCGTGCCCGAGTCGGCGTCGGTGTCGGCGTCGGCGAGGAGTTGCGGGCCGTTGTTGCGGACGTTGTTGACCGCCGTGGTCACCGCGCGGACGTCGAGGCGGCCGTCGGCGGGGGTGGCCAGGAGGGCGCGGAGTTCGCCGGGGTCCTGGTGCGTGGGGTCGAGCCAGGCTTCGTAGTCGGCCGCGGGGACGGCCAGGGGCATGCGGGGGTGGACCCGGCCGGCGGCGTCGGTGGCTTCGGTGGTGATGACGGTGCAGGTGGTCCGCCACGCCGACGGGTCGTCGTCACCGGCCGCGGCGGGGTCGCGCCAGAACTCGTACAGCCCCGCCATCGCCATCACCCGGCCGTCCGTGGGACTGATGAAGTACGGCTGCTTGCGGGCCTTCGCCGTCCCGCTCGCCGCGACCTCCTGCCACTCGTAGAAGCCGTCGGCCGGGAGCAGACAGCGACGCTTGGCGAACGCGCGCCGGTAGGCCGGTTTCTCGTGCACCGTCTCCGCCCTCGCGTTGATCATCTTCGCGCCGGTGTCCATGCTCTTGGCCCATGACGGCACCAGGCCCCACCGCATCGGACGCAGTTGCCGCTCCAGCGCTCCCGTTTCCCGGTCGGGGCGCTCCAGCACGGCCCACACCTCGTCGGTCGGGGCGACGTTCCAGCTCGGTTCCAGGAGCTGTTCCGGGTTCCAGCGGGTGATCTGGAACAGCCCGACCAGGTCCTGCGGGCTCCGGGTGGAGACGTATCGGCCGCACATGGTCCCCACCCTGCCATCCGGCCGCGGTGGCCGGCCTGCGGACTCGCAGGCCGGGGGATCTGAAACGTCCGGGCAGCGCCGTGCGAGCGGTTCCGGGCCGGGGTCCGTTTCCCTCGCCGCGGCGGTCAGGGGCAGAAGATCGCCAGGGAGAACGGGCGGTCGTCGTCGACGCTCTGGCTGGAGGGCGTCGCCGTGCGGACGAACAGCGTGGTGGAGTTCACCGCGCCGACCAGGATCGAGGACGTGCCCGGGCCGGGGTCCGAGCCGCCGTTGGTGTTGAGCGTGCCGGTCAGCGCGCGGCCCGCTGAGCGGACCCGAGGGGTGTTTTCCGGCCTCGGGAGGGGGTGGCGGCCGTGGCGGTCCGCCGGTGACGGGCGGGCCGCGCTGTGGCTTCGGTCACCCCGGCGCAGCGGCCGTCGCCGGCCGCGGCGGCGGTCCGGCGGAGGGAGAGCGTCCGGCGGGTCGCCGCAGGCCGGGACCGGACGGCCGGCGACGCGGTGTGGCGTAATATGTCCGGAGTCGCTATTGCGTTCCCGGCCATCCCGTCGTCATCGAGCCCGGACCACCGCCGAACTCACCTTCGCGGTTCCTCCGGCTCGTCGCGCCGCACCCGGTGTCCGTTCCCGGGGGCCGATCTCGGCGAAGCCCATGGGCTCGGCACGCAATACAGGCGGTTGCTTCCGCTCGGCCCCGCGGGACGGCGTCGTCGTTCGGCACGCTCCGACGGAGCAGGTCCGGCATCTGGATGACCGAGAGGCGCGTAGAGGCGCCTCCCCGGTCTCCAGACAGAACGGAACGCACGTCGTGGACATGAGCGCGGCCAATCGAAAAGGCCTGAGCCTCTTCGCCCTGATAATGATCGGGCTGGGATCGATCTTCGGATCGGGCTGGCTCTTCGGGGCCGGGCAGGCGGCGCAGGTCGCCGGGCCCGCCGCGCTGGTCGCCTGGGTGATCGGCGCCGTTTTCATCGGCATGATCGCCATGACGTACGCCGAGGTCGGCGCCGCCTATCCGCTGCCGGGTGCCATGGCCCGTTTCGGCTCCATCTCGCACGGCCCGGTGCTGGGCTTCATCAGCGGCTGGGCGGTGTGGATCGCGACCGCCTCCCTGATCCCCATCGAGGCGATCGCCGGCACCCAGTACATGTCGTCGTGGAGCTTCGGCTGGGCCCGGGACCTGGTCGCCGACGGCCGGCTGACCGGCACGGGCATGGCCATGGCCCTGTTCCTGACCGTCGCGCTGTGGCTGGCCTGCTACTGGTCGGTCGAGCTGCTGGCGCGGGCCAACAACCTCCTGACCCTGGTGAAGTTCGCCATCCCGGTCCTCGCGGTCGCCGCGCTCATCGCCTCCGGCTTCCACACCGAAAACTTCACCTCGCACGGCGGCTTCGCGCCCAACGGCTGGTCCGCCGTCCTCACCGCCGTCTCCGCCTCGGGCGTCGTCTTCGCCTTCAACGGCTTCCAGGCCGTCGTCAACCTCGGCGGCGCCGCCAAGAACCCGGGCCGGGCCATCCCCCTCGCCCTCGTCGGCGCGCTCTCCCTCGGCCTGGTCATCTACCTGGCCCTCCAGGTCGCCTTCCTCGGCGCCGTACCGCCGGAGCGGCTCGCCGAGGCCGGCGGCTGGAGCGGGGTGAACTTCGCGTCGCCGTTCGCCGACCTCGCCAAGCTGCTGATGCTGCACTGGGTCGTCACCATGCTCCAGTTCGGTGCCTTCATCTCGCCGAACGGCGCCAACATCGGCAACGTCGCCTCGGCCGCGTACCTGGCGCAGAACCTCGCCGAGACCGGCTTCTTCCCCAAGAAGATCGCCGAGGTGCACCCCCGCTACGGCGTCGCCCGGCCCGCCATGTGGCTGAACCTGGGCTTCTCCGTGCTGCTCCTGCTCACCGTCGGCCACAGCTGGGAGGCCCTGGCCAGCGTCGTCTCCGCCGCGATGGTCGTCTCCTACCTCATGGGGCCGATCGCGGTCGGCGTCTTCCGGCGGACCAAGCCCGACCTACCCCGCCCCTTCCGGCTCCCCGCCGCCCGGGTGCTCTGCCCCGTCATCTTCGCGTTCGCCGCCTGCGCCCTGTACTGGTCGAAGTGGCCCAACACCGGCAAGGTCGCCCTGCTCACGCTGGTCTCGGTGCCCATCGCGGCCCTGGTGCTGCGCCGCAAGGGGGAGACGAGCCTGCGCCGGCAGTTCGCGCCGGCCTGGTGGATGCCCGCGTTCCTGCTGTGGATGGCGTTGCTGTCCGCTCTGGGCAGCGCCGAGTTCGGCGGCCACGGTGTGATCCCCGGCGGCGTCGACATCACGCTGGTCGGCCTGTCCGCCCTCGGCTTCTACTTCTGGGCCGTCCGCGCCGGTGTGCGGGCCCACCGCGCGGGTCTGCCGGGCCCCGACCCCGTGCTCGGCGCCCGCGCCGGGTCCGTGCCCGGGGCGCGGCACCCCGAGCCCGCGGAGACCGTCGCCTCCTGACGTCCCTGGTCCTGAAGAACTGGAAGAAGCGGTGCTCCCGGCCGGGAGCACCGCTTCTTTCACGCCCAGGTCAGTTGATCGTGATCATTTTGGCGATGCTGGGCACCCCCGCCGCGTCGAGGGCGAAGAGCATGTAGGTGCCGGGCAGGGCCACTCCGGGATCGGCCGGAACGGTCAGTGCGTAGGAGGTGCCGCCCGTGTGCCGGAAGGACAGCGGGACCCTCCGCTGGTCGTTGTCCACGGAGTGGGTGGCCGCTCCGGCGCGGACCAGGGAGAAGGCGGTGACCGGCTTGTCGGTCGTCACCGGCAGCACGGCGCCGTGGGCGACCCGGGCGGGTGGTGTGCTGGTGAGGGCCGGGCGGGGCTTGCGGGTGCCGTCCGGGTTGAGGAGGTAGGGCGGGGTGAAGACGGCCCCGTCGGAGTGGTTGGTGGCGCAGTCGCCGCAGAGCCCGCCACCGCCGGAGAAGATCCGTCCGTCGGGCAGCAGGTTCGCCACACTGTGGTAGTTGCGCGGCACCGCCATGCCCGCCAGCTTGGTGAAGGCGCCCGTCGCCGGGTCCCAGAGCTCCGGGGCCAGCACCGAGGTGGCGTCGCTGAAGGGGACGGGGTAGGACTGCCCGCCGAAGACGGCCACCTTGCCGTCGGGCATGACGACGCTGTTGCTGAACGCGCGGGCGCCGGCCATGTCGCCGGTGCGTTTGCTGACGGGCCGGGCACCGCCGTTCAGATCGACGGTGTAGGCGCGGCGGGTGGCGTCGGTGTTCTCATACGCGGTGGCGCCGCCCAGGGTGAGCAGCTTGCCGATGTCGTACGAGACGGCGTTGCCGTTCATGGCGTCCTGGCTGTCGGCGCGCACACCCGCCGGTGTGACGGTGCCGTTGCCGTTGGTGTCGATCCAGTTCAGCTGTTTGCTCGGCCCGAGCTGGAGGACGCGGCCGCGGGACGTGGCGTGCAGCCACTGGTGGTTGTCGGCGCGGTAGGGGCCGGCGGGGTCGGCGGTCATGGTGTCCTTGACGGGGACGCCGGGCAGCGTGCGCCACTTCCCCGTGGCCGGGGACCACACCTCGCCGTCCTTGCCCCCGCGGGCGCCGCTCCAGGAGCCGCCGAGCACGAAGGCGTCGCCGGTGGAGAGCAGGGTCATGGCCTGGTAGCCGCGCGGGATGTTCATCTCGCCGGTGGCGGTCCAGGTGTCGGTGCGCGGGTCGTAGATGCTGGCGCGGGCGGCGTTGCTGCCGCCGGTGACGAGCACCCGGCCGTCGGAGAGCAGGGCGATGCCGGGGCAGAACATGTCGTGGCCGGTGTTGTCGACCCGGCGCTGGGTGACCTGTCCGGTGCCGAGGTCCATGACGGCCGTCTGGGTGTAGCCGTTGCTGCCGCCGAACCGGTCGATGGCGTACGCGGACCAGGCCAGCAGTTTGTTGTTCGGCAGGACCGCGGTGGCCACGGGGACGAGCGGGAAGCCGGTGACGCGGTCCCAGGCACCGGAGACGGCGGGATCGGCGGGTCCGCTGAGCCGGATCTCGGCGGCGGAGCTCCACGGGCCGCGGTTGCCCGCCTCGGTCGTGGCGGTCAGCCGGACGAACCGGGCCGGGGTCGGGCGGGTGAAGGTGGTGCTCTTGACGGTGTCGTCGTCCTTCCACACGCCCGTGGCCACGGGGCTGCCGAAGGAGACGCCGTCGATGCTGGTGGCGACGGAGTACGCGCCGACGCGCCCGTTGGCCCCGGACTTGCGCGGCTGGTAGGAGAGCGCGGACACGGTCTGAGTGCGGTGCATGTCGAGGGTCAGGGAGTGCGGCAGCGGGGTGGCGGTGCCGGACCAGCGGCTGTGCCAGAGCGTGTCGGCGTCCCCGTCCAGGACGTTGGCGGCGCGGTTGTCGCCCTGTGCCGTCTCCTCGTCGCTCGCGGTGGCGGTCCAGCCGGTGGTCGGCAGCTCGACGACGGAGGCGGGCAGCCCCGGGTCGCCCAGCAGCTGGATCTCGGCGGCGGAGCTCCACGGGCCGCGGTTGCCCGCCTCGGTGGTGGCGGTCAGCCGGACGAAGCGCGTGCCGCGGGCGGCGAAGCTCAGTGTCTTGGTGGTGGTGTCGTCGGCCAGGGTGCCGCCGGCGACGGCCGCGCCCCAGTTCCGTCCGTCGGTGCTGAGGTGGACGGCGTACTCGCCGATCCGGCCGTTGGGGCTGTCGGCGCGCGGCTGGTAAAGGAGCGCGGAGACCACTTCGGTGCGGTGCATGTCGAGGGTGAGCGAGTGCGGCAGGGGGGTGGCGGTGCCGGACCAGCGGCTGTGCCAGAGCGTGTCGGCCTTGCCGTCGAGGACGTTGGCGGCGCGGTTGTCGGCCTGCGCGGTTTCCTCGTCGCTCGCGGTGGCGGTCCAGCCCGTCCTGGAGAGGACGGGGGCCGCCGGTTCCATGGCCGAGGCGGGCGCAGCGGCGTGGTGCGGGCGGGTCGGCCCGGTGCCGCCGTCCCCGGCAGCGGCTCTGCTGCCGCGGGCGTCCAGGACGGGCAGGAGTGCGGCGAAGACCGCCACCAGGGCGAACAGCACGAGCCCTTGGGATCTGAGGCGGGCACGGCGGAACAGCCCGGTGGTGCGGGGTAAGTCAGGCAGCAAGTCGGCTCCTGGATGGTGGGGCACTGGGTCAGTACGGTCGATGTCCCCGGCAGTTGAAGGGAACAGGTCACTCTTCTTGCCGGGGGTTCGGGTGTAAAGACATCAATCAGGCCGACCGTGCCGCGAAGGTGAGGCGGCTCGCCGCCGTTTCACCGGTGGAGCAGGACCAGTTCGCCGGCGAAGCCGTCGGTGCCACCGCGCATGCCCATGAGGTGCGCGGTCCCCGGGTAGCGGCGGCTGCGGGTCGCGGCCAGGGCCGGGCCGGCCGCTTCCCGGGCCCGGTGGGCGCCGCACACCACGGTGGCGGCTGCGGCATCGATCCGCCGCACCACCGCGTTCACCCACTTGAGCATCCGCCCCTGATCCGGCGCGGCCGTGCCGTGCCGTGCCACGGGGGAGGCGGCCGTGCAACAGGCGCCGGCCCCAGGGGCTTTCACCGGAAGGCGCCCGGGCAGCCACCTCTCCCGCCCGCGAGCGCGTTCACCCCGCGTGCGAACCCACCCCCACCAGGCAGTAGACGACTTCCCAGAGGGTGACGCCGCCCCTGGTGCTGCGGCTCGAATAGGAGTACTGCGTGTCCGCGACGCTCTGACACCGACTCAGGTCCGAGGTTCCGTGGAACGTCCGGATCACGCGGTACCGGGCCTTGGAGGAGGAGCAGCTGACGACGCGGAACGGGTCGACGCTCACCGCGGTCGTCGCCCGGGTGGCCGCCTCCCCGTCGAGGCAGGTGCCCGAGTCGTAGGGGCTGACGGGGGCGGGGGGCGGCAAGGACGGCAGGGGCGGCACGGGGAGGTGGGGCGTCGGCGCGCTGCGGGTCGGCAGGCCGGTGGGAACGGAGGAGTCGAAGGGCGTCGCCGGGCCCGACCGGGAGGGAGAAGCGGAGGGCGGCGGGGCGTCGGCGGAAGAGGAGTGACCGCCGCGGTCCGTCAGGACCACGACGCCGGCGACGAGGGCCGCCACGGCGGCGAGGCCGACCAGCTTCGGCGCCCACCGGCGCGGCGCGGCGCGCACCACGACGCGTATCAGGGCCTCTCCCTCGGCCGTGGCGACTCTGATGAGCGCGCCGTCCTCGATCGGTGGGATGCGGATGCTGAGCGATCCCCAGGGCAGGTCGACGGAACGGACGACGCCCGAGGACGCCTCCGCCGGGGTGAGGGTGAGAGTGACTTCTGCTGGCACCGGGACTCCTGAGCTGATGCTTCGGCCACGCCGGGGCCGGAGACGGGTACGGTTGCGGCCCAGTGTGGACGAAGCACGTCAGCCTTGACGTGCTTGTCTGGAGAAATCTTCTATTCCGTTCCCCCGGCGCTGAGGGGCCGCGAGCCACCCAAATACCCGGTAGGGCCGCCCTGTTCGCCCGTCCCGTCCGGCCGCTCATGGGAAGCCGCGCGCCGGGGCGCCGGGCACCGCCGGTCAACTGCCGCGTAACACCGAGGCGGCGATCAACACCAGGGGGCGTCTTTCCCCCGCATCCGGCCCATGGTCTGCTCCGGGTGAGTACCATCCGGCAGCAACCCCAACTACGAGGAAAGCAGGGCGTCGTGGCAGACCAGCCGGGCAACACCAACATCCAGGACCGTTATGCGGCACAGCTCGTGGCCGATCTGGCGGCCAACTCGGCGGAGCGGGAGGGGATCCGCAAGGAGATCGAGGACCTGCAGGCCCGCCTCGACCAGCTGACCCGGGAACACTCCTGGCTGTCCGGACTCCAGGGCTCCATGGCCGGGGCGCCGGCCGGACGGGAACCGCAGCCGGACGACGTCAAGGAGGCCGTGGAGCCCCCCGGGGCCGCCGCGGTGGAGGCACCCGCGGCCCGGAAGGTCCCGCGGCCTCGGACGGCGAAGAAGAAGACGGACCGTGGAGCGGGCGGACAGCGTGCCGCGCGCACCGCACCGGGCAGGGAAGCGGAGCCCGCGGCCCGGGCGAAGGGCGGCCCCGCGCTGGGCGACCTGGTGGTGCTCGCCCTCCAGCACCACGAGCCGCGGACGGTCGCCGAGATCGTGCAGGAGTTGACGTCGGCGCACCCCGAGCGGACGGTGAACCCGCAGAGCGTGCGCAACGCGCTGGAGGCACTCGCCAAGGCCGGCCGCGTCGACCGGGAGCGGAAGCAGAAGTCGGTCTTCTACACGGCGCCGGAGAAGGGCGCGGACACCTCGGGCACGGAGCAGTCCGCGGCACCCGGGGAGAAGTCCGAGGCCGACGCCTAGGGCGTGTCTTACGGATCAGCCCGGATCAGGCCGCGGCGTCCGGTGCGGTAGCTCGCAAGGCGGAGCATCTCCCGCGTACTGGGCGTACTCG